>JAFBAP010000071.1 GCA_019247695.1 Verrucomicrobiota bacterium
ATAGCCCAGAAGGGGCGTTAGAACATGACCCAGGGTTTACCCTGGGTAACCGTAAAATCACGATGAGCCCTGAAGGGGCGGCAGAGGGCGCCGCTCCCTCCGGAGCAGAGGTTAACCGCGGCCACTGCGTCTCCGAACCCCGAACCCCGACACCCGACACCCGACACCCGACACCCGACACCCGACACCCGTTACCCGTTACCCGTTACCCGTTACCCGTTACCCGTTACCCGACACCCGTTACCCGTTACCCGTTACCCGTTACTCGCCACCCCGGACCTCGAGCTGGTCGCTCATGATCAGGCCTTCTTCGCAGATGAATGCCACCCCGCCCGAAGCTAACGGCGAGCCGGCGTCCTGCAGGCTGAACATTTCCTCGTCGTTTACCGACCCGACGAGGTTTGTGCCGCTTATCTCGAGCGCAAGCCTGTATGGGCATTCCCGCTGCCAATCGAACGGCCGTTCCGCCAGCACCTGAATGCCATCGAAAGACCTTATAAGCTGCAACCGTTGACCCGGGCCGAGCAAAAGCGCGTAGTAACGCAGGAGGCCTTGGACCCGGGCGGCCAGACCGAACGACTTGGCGAGCCGGGCGGTGATGGTGGCCTCGACACCGTAATCTTTCCAGTCTCGTGAACCCTGGATGAACAAGCCGGTTCCGCGCCCCTGGCAAAGGTGAAAGGCGGCGGCCCACCGCGTGTCTGCGTGGTCGAACGCATTGATCCAGGCGCGATGCCACATGCTGCCGCCCGTTTCCGGACGCCGAAAAGTGGTGACCGGCGCTCCTTTCCAGTCGGCGTAGTCGACGTACACCGTACCTTCGGCGCGCAACGCGGAGTTCAGTTCAAAGCCGAACCGGGCGATCGGTGCGCCGCCGGTTTCTTCAATCCGCCACGCTGGTTCGCCGGAGTCGCCGGGATGGATGGTCAACTCCGGTCCATACCGGCGCGAGAGCTGATCCTGGCCGTTGTAGAACGCGATGAACGGCGAGACCCGGACTGCGCACGAGTTTGCCGGGCCGGCTTCCAGCCTTGCCCTGACGATCTGGCCAGGGAAAAGGGTCGGGGATGCCATCAGCGTGTAGTGGCTGTACCCTTTTGCATCGGGCGGGATGAAAGTGGGGGTCGAAATGCGCGCGCCACGGCCTTTCGCCAGATGCTGAAATTCCCACGCGAGGCTGCGACGACCGTCTTTGCTATGGCCAGGCACGTTGCGCAGCGTCGTAAGGGCGGAACCGCCAGCGGGAGGCTCCACCTCGAACCCCTGGAGCGCACCCGGCAGCTCGAAATGGAATCGCGCCCCCTGTTTCGGATTTTCGATCGGTCCGGCTTGCTTCAGTTCGCCGGCGATCCGGCAGATTTCGTACGTCTCGCGCACCGCGTCGGTGATGCCGCGTCCGCCGTCCGCCGTCGAAAGGTAAAGCCGGTCAGCCACGGGAGAACGGAAGTCCGGACCATCCTCGATTCCGGCCAAACCGTTCCTGATGCCCATGAGGCATCCGACGTTGCCCGCGTTACAATCGGTGTCCCAGCCTGACGTGCAGGCGATCATGAGTGCCCGCTGAAAACTGTCCTGAGCATAGAGGAGACTCAGGATGATGAGGGCGTGATTGGGCACCACGTGACAGTTTCCACCGAATTTATCGTACCCGTAGGTTCGTTCGATCCGCTCCCGGGTCAGCCGCCAGTCGCCGTCTTTGGCGCTCCAATCGCGAACGTCCTTGACCAAACGGTTGATCAGAGAATCGGGCGGCACGCAGGAAAGGCCCGTTTCGAGAAGGTAATCCAGGCGCTTTTCAACGAACGCCTGCGCTTCCATCGCGGCGAGGAGTTGCGCGGCGTAAATCGCCTCGCCGTCATGGCTCACGGACGCCGCCTTGCCGGCCAGTTCTGCGGCCAGCGCCGGGTTGCCCGGTGCGGCCAGTGCCCAGCCGTCGATAAAAATCTGCGCGCCGATCTGTTCCGCCACGACCTTTCCGTTCATGGCGATCGAGCCGCTCCGCGGCGCCGGGATTCCGGACTTGAGCCGCAGGAACGCGGTGTGTTCGGTCGAGTTTCCGAAGCCGCCCCACCACAAAATGCTCCTGTTCTCGACGATGTAGTTAAGCCAGGTACGGCCGATCTGCTCCGCGCTGATCGAACGCTGAAAGCCGTGATCCGCCAGGGCGCGCACGAAGGTGAACGTGCCCGACAGATCGTCATCCGCGACCACCAGCGGTACGTTCAGCCGGTCATGGACGTAGTACCAGACCTCGCCCAGTTCAGCCTGAATCCGGCGGTGCGTCCACCCTTCAAATGGACGCCCGAGGTAGACACCGATGATCTTACCGAGAACTCCGGCGTACACGCGTTCGACATAATCCTGCGGATCTGACATAGGAAAGTAAGCAGACGATCCACGATCGATGACTCACGCCGCCAGTGACCGGAGCACCGGACCGCGCGGCCTCAGTTCACGTCACCTCGAGGTAGTTGAGGCCGGCGAGCGCGGGGAAGGGGGCATGCGGTTCGGCCTGATACCAGAACGCCGTGGAAGCGACGTCATCCTGCAAAGGCAGATATCGCCGATGGCCCTGCAGCGTCGATCGCCAGCCAAGCGCCTGGATGGTCGCCCGGAGATCCTGGTGAAACCGGACCGGATCCATGACGTGCCAGCGGTACATGCCAAACCGTTGCTGGCTCTGGTACAAACCATCCGGCTTGATCACCTGCGGCAACCCGGAAAAAGGTGACGAGAACACGCCGTACTGGCCCATCGGGTGTTCAAAGTTCCACGCACCGCCGAAGTAATCTTCCGTTCCCGTGCCGCAGATGGTGGGCCAATCGGTGTCGCCGTCAAGGTAGAACTTTATCTCACCTTCGCCCCACCAGCCGGTGCTGTGAACGCCCCAGGCAAGGTAGGTTCCGACGTAGTGCCCGTCGCCGCGAACCCCGTCCAGGATCGTATGGACGTGCTTGTAAGGAATGGGGTTGGTTCGCCGCCACTGCGCGTGAAAGTAAGCCCGATCCGGACTCACCTCCGTCAACGTGTAATCGATCTGGTAGTAAAACGCTTCAACCGCGTCCGGGCTGAGGTTCTCGAGCGTGATCCGCGCACCGGCCCGGAACGGCATCTCCCAGTAGCTGTTGAATCCGCCCGCCGGGTTGACCGCGACCGGCAATGAACTGACGTTGGCGCGCACGCACCAGCCCTGGCAAAAAAAATCGCCCAGCGGAACCTCCACTGACGCGGTGGATTCTCCGTCCCAGTACATCCTCAAAATGAGATGGCGCCAGTGTTTCGGGTGTACCGTCAACCAGATGTGCTGGATCGCGCCGGACCCTTCAATCTGCGCCAGGGTTACCGTGCCCGCCCCTGCAATTGAAATGCTGGGCGAGACTTTCCAGCCTTGGCCGAGTTCGCGGGCCGGCACCGCTCCCGTGCCTTCGATGGCCATTCCCCCCTGGCCTTTGGCGCCGGTGAAGTTTTCAGCGCTGATGGATCGCGTTTGTGCCCGCGAGAGGCGAGCCAGGTTGCCGAGCGACATATCTAACCCGTTAAAGGTAGGTTCCATAAGCAGTGTGAGGGGGGATCCGCGGGCGTCACTTCAGGCCGGACGTCTTTATGGACTCGATAAGCTGGCGCTGGAAGAAGAAGAACAGGAGCAGCGTCGGAAGCGCCACGATGGTCGACCCGGCCATGATGTAATTCCACGAGGAGGTATACTGTTGATGAAAGCTGGCGATCGCAATCTGCACCACCCACAGGTTCTGATCGGTGGTGATCGTCAGGGGCCAGATGAACGCATTCCAGTTGGCCAGAAAAAAAAAGACGGCCAGTGCCGCCAGGATCGGCCGGCTCAGCGGCAGGATGATATTCCAGTAGATCCGCCAATAGCTGGCTCCGTCAAGGATCGCTGCTTCCTGCAGTTCCATGGGTATGCTGATGTAAAACTGGCGCAGCAGAAAGATGCCGAACGCATTGAAGATCGCGGGGATGATCAAGCCCGCATAGCTGTTCAGCATGCCGAGCTGGCGCACCAGCATGAATAAAGGCACGATAATCACCGGCAGGGAGACAAGGAAGGTCGAAAAGATGACCAGGAAGATCGTCTCCCGGCCCGGAAACCTGAGCCGGGCCAGGGCGAAGGCGGCCATGGAATGAAAGAAAAGCGCCAGGATCGTGATGGTTCCGGAAACAAAAAAGCTGTTGAACATGTACCGGAAAAACGGCAGCTGCGTGAAAACATAGTGGAAATTCGCGAGGGTAGGCTGCGCTGGCAGCAGGTTGGGGCTGAAAGTCTCACCGGGTCCCTTGAAAGCCGCCGCGATCATCCAGACCAGCGGCGATACGGTCGCGATCGCGAGTACGGCCGTGCCGCCAAACAAGAGCATCTTCGAGAGCCGGCGGGGTGAACCTGCGCCGTTGATCGGCCGAGCCGGCGGCTTGACGGGAGATTCAGGCATAATGGAAGCGGCCGCCCCTGGTGGCGATGAAAAGGAGGATGGTGATCGCGAGAAGAATCAGGACCAGGACAGACGCCATCGCGGCGGCGTACCCATAATTATTGAACTGAAACGCCTGCTGGTAGATGTAGAAAATTACCAATGACGTTGAGTTGGCAGGGCCGCCCTTGGTCATAACGTAAATCAGGTCAAACCCCTGGGACCCGGCCACGGCGGAGACGACCGAAACGAGCAGGACAAAAAAGCTGGTCGGCCGCAGCATCGGCAGCGTGATGCGGGTAAAGGTAGCCCAGGCGCCCGCCCCATCGATCCGAGCCGCGTCGTAGTATTCTTGTGGTATTTCCTGCAGGCCGGCCAGGAAAAGAATCATGTAATACCCCATGAGGAACCAGATCGTGACCAGGAGAACCGATCCTAACGCGAAGCGGGGATCGCCCAGCCACGAGTGACCGGGAAAGCCGGCCGTTTCCAGGAGGCGGTTAATAAAGCCTATTTTGTCGATCAACAGCACCTGCCAGACCAGCCCGATGACGACCAGGCTGATCACGTTAGGGACGAAGAACATGCTGCGGAACAGGCCGACAAAGGGAATTTTTTGCTTCACCAGCAGCGCCAGGGCTAAACCGGAGACATACAAGCCCGGCACGAGAATCACGACGTAGGTGATCGTGACCCACAGGCTTTTCAGAAACAAAGGGTCCTTGAACATCCGGGCGTAATTAGCCAGCCCGATAAATCTGTACGTGCCGAAGCCGCTGACGGAGAAAAAACCGAGCCCCAAGGAGAAGAGCATGGGGAAACCGACGAACACGGCGAGTCCGAGCACGTCAGGCAGAATGAAGAGCCAGGCGATCATCGCCTCCCGCTGGCTGCGGGTGAACCGGCCGCGACGTGGCCGCGGCCGGGCCGCCGGGTCCTGACGCAAAGCGTTTGTGGACACGGAGGGATTCACTTTAGCGGAGCGCCGGAGTACCCTGCCAGGTAAGCGTCTATATTATCGGAAGCCTGGGCCGCTTGCTGGTGTGGATCGGCCCCGGCAAGCTGGCATGCCTGGATGGCGTCGGAAACCGCTTTGTAAACTTCAGGCGGCACGCGCGGCTCACCGCGGCCCGTCGGGAAAATGTCGTCTTTGAATATCTTCATCGGGCCACTGGCGTAGCCGCCGGCCGCCGTCGCCTTTTCGAGCGCGGATTTCCGTGGCGAAATGTCGCTCTTGGCCTTGATGCACCAGTCAACCACCCGCTGGATCGAGTCGTCGCTCATCGAACCAAGCGCCCAGACGCAGAATTTGGCCGCCGTCTCGGGATCCTTGCCTTTCGCGTTGGCGACAAACGCCCAACCGCCCAGGTCCGTTTTGGGTTGTCCGTTGGGAGGCGTCGGGCACGGAAACACCCCGTACTCGAAGTTCGGGGCGTTTTCCCGGAGCGCGCTGATGCCCCAGATCCCGACGTTTTGCAGCGCGCAATAGCCTGCCCCCAGGTTGGCGGCGATATCCGGCCCGCCAAATCCGAGTGCACTTCGCGGCGAGACCCCCTGCTTCACGGCGTCCTGCCAGAACTTAAGCGCTTGCACGGACGCTTCCGAGTTGAAGGCGCTCTTTCTTCCGTCGGGAGTCACCATGTCGCCTCCACCCTGCCAGAGAAACGGGTACCAGCTGAAGTTCTGGTAGTAGCCGGGCGTGGTTTCAAAAACGCACCCGAACTGGTTGCCTTTGGTTAGCTTCTTCGAGACCTCCAGCAGTTGTTCCCACGTTTTCGGCAGATCCGCTTCCGAGAGGCCCGCCGCGGCAAACGCCTTCTTGCCGTAATACATCGCCATCGGCTCCACCTCCATCGGCAGACCATAAATCTTCCCGTCAACGATCCGGGTCTCCATCACGTTCTCATAAAAGTCCTTTTTCGCCGCATCCTCCATGTACGGCGTCAGGTCTACCAAAACGCCCCCGTTGTAATAGCGCAGGAAATCGCCGGGACTGATGATGAAAATGTCGGGCCCCTGCCCCGAAGCGAAGGCGGTCTGGAGCTTCGACCCGTTCATGTACTCGCCGTTGGGCACGTACTGGAGTTCAACCTTGACGTCGTGCGAAGTGTTCCACGCATTGGCCATATCTTCCCACCACTTACTGATTGAGTTTGGCTGTCCCGCCGGCGCATAGAACTGCCAGAAGGAAAGTTTCTTCACCGCGGCAGCTTTGACGTGGATATTGAAGGGCGAGAAGACCGAGGATACCGCGGCGACAACCGCGACCTTGCCGCTGCGCTTGAGAAGTTCGCGACGCGTGATTGCCCCTGGCGCTGAATCGCCGATGGCACGATCGTCGTTGTGGGCGTGGGCCTGGGGATCTGAGTGTTCTGTGTATGGCATAATCTACTGTTGAGTACATGTGTTTCGCTCAAGACCGGACAGCGGCCCGCTCCGTCACCCGCATGCTGGCCTGCTCAACCTGCACGATCGAGCTCCGTTTGATGACAAAATCCGGCATCTTGCTTAGGTCGCAGTCCCACTGAGCATGGGTCGCGCGAGGCGCTTGAGCCGACCTGGAGGGCGCGGCGCCACGCAGCCCAACGCCGGGGGGAACCCGTCGAGCGCGCATGATAAGAACCAGATAATGGGTGAACCTGCGGCCGTCGAGTGATTTTCGCCGCCGCGACTCAAAACGAGCGGGTTGTGGTCCCTCAGGGGCGTCGCCCCGTACCGGGCAGGTTTAACCGGCGGCACGGCGGCCAAAAGAACCGGGGCGGCCATATTCATCGAGACGCCGCGCCGGGTCGGACCCGAGCCCCCTCGAAAATTCCCATCGAACGAGGCCCGGGGCCGGAAGCAGGCGTCATGGATAAAAAGCTAACGTGCCGCCGGGAACGGCGTTGCCGCCCGTAATGGCTTCATAAAAGAATTCTGCAAGGAGCATATGCACCCCCTGGGTCGGATGGAGGCCGTCGAAGAATACATAGTCATCCTTGTTCATGTCCCCTCCGCCGGTGCTCGGATCGAGGGCGTACCCCGAGCTGTTTGAAAACCCGTGCTTGCCGGGGTTGTTCACCACGTCATATAAAAGCGGGTTCATGTCGACCAACTCCAGCTGAATTCCGAGGACCCAGGCCAAAAACGGCGCGCTGGTTTGCAGGCCGGTATTAACGGCGCTCACAAAATTTTTCGCAGCCAAGGCCAAGCCTGCCGCCTTCACACTGGGTGCCACCGAGACGTCGGGCACCGTCACGAGTACACACGCCCTGGCGCCCGCCTCCCTGAGTTGAGCGATCCCGGCGGCGATGCCGGCAACGGTTATATTGGGATTACGGTTGCCTGCAAGGAGGAAATCATCCGCGCCGATCCAGATCAGGTAAAGGTCATTGCCGGGGATCCGCCCCCCGTGCTCCGCCACGAAGGCGCTGATCTGGACGGTTAGCGGCGTAGACGACGTCGAAGCTGAGTGCACGACAGGGGACGACGTTGAACCTCCGACGGCAACGTTGGTCCCGCTGACGGGATCCGCGAAAAAAGGCGTGATCGGCTGAGGCAAACCCGCAATCGATGGGAAATCATCCACCCAGATCGGGCCGTCGCTCCAGCGACCCTCATAATAAGGTCCCGTACTAAGTGGAGGGCCCGCCGGAGTCTGGCCGTTGGTCAGGAAATATGCATTTCCATTGTCGGAGAGGCTGTCCCCGAAAATAACCAACTGATTGAACTTACTCAGGTCGAACGCGTCCGCGGGGGGCACTTGCAGAATGCAGCCTGCAAACCAAAACACAAGCCATGCGAGCTTTTTCATCAATCGCTATCTCGCAGGAACATCCCCGGCCGCGCTTTAGAATTAACCGAAAATGGCCGAAAACTGTCGTCGATCCGGCCTCCATCGCAGGTTGGTGCGCCGGTTGCCCGATCGGTTCGATGCTTGCCCCGGAGAGTTATAGGGCAGCGCCGCATCTTGACGGGGGCGGGTCAGCGGGTTTTTTTTGTGTTTTCCCCATGGGCGTAGACCGTATAACCCTTCTCGCGCACTTGTCGTTGGCCCGGACGCCGGAGGCTTGCAGTTGGCGGGAATGGAAAGAATGGGTGCATGGTCCGCAATTCAATCCATGTTTGGCGCGGGAACCGTTGGACGATTGGCAGGTGGAACTCGCGTTTACCGGCATCTGGAGCGGGCCCCGGTGGGAGAAGCCGAAGTTTTTCAAAGTAGTAATCTTCCATCCGGAACACTCCGGCCTCTGGGGTGCGTACGAAACCTACGAGCAAGCGCGGCGGGCCATGCGCCAAGCCCTCGAGGAGTGCTGGCGCCGGGCGCAAAAGAGCTGACCCGGCATGGATTGCGGGCACGACGACTGAGTTCACACGGTCACACGGCGGCCGCAGCGGGGTGGCGGGCACGACGACTGAGTTCACACGGCGAACACGGCGAGCCACGGCGAACACGGCGAGAAGAGGAAAGAGTTCGGAGTTCGGAGTTCGGAGTTCGGAGTTCGGAGTTCGGAGTTCGGAGTTCGGAGTTCGGAGTTCGGAGTTCGGAGTTCGGAGTTCGGAGTTCGGAGTTCGGAGCGGCAGCATGGGCGCCGCCTGTCGGTGTCAAGTCCCGCAGCTGGGATTCTTTTTCTGCGTTCTTCTGCGTGTTCTGCGGATGATTCCTGTCTTTCCGCCGTGGCTCGCCGTTCGAGGCTATTGCTTGGGAGATGGGCTACCCTGAGTCTCCGGGGGCGATGCCGTCGCGGGACTGCTCGCCGGGCTGTTCTGTTGTTCCGGCCCCTGAGTCTGGGGGGAGGTAATGGGCGACTTGCTGCAGCCGCACACGAACATAACTACGCAGGTCGCCGACAATCTCAACAGGGTGCTTCTCATGGTTTCGTTGCTTCGGTGTTTCTGACGATCGCATTCCAGGAGCGGAGAGGACTTGCACCCCTCCGTTGCCCCTTTCCGATCTCGCCGAGCAGCGGCATCCGTCACGGCGCCCGCAAGAGAGTTCCAGGTCTAACCTGGGTAATGTTCCCCAGGAGCCGGTTCCACGACCAGAACAGGGCAGGGGGCACCCTCGACCGCTTCATCCCGGCCGCGCCCGCCCACCAGCGGCACAAACCGGCCAAAGAGGACTGCGGGCAGCACGAGAAGGTCCGCGCCATGTTGGGCTGCCGCTTGGAACACTTGTTCCGGCAGTCGGGCGCTTACCGTGCACATGCCCACCTCCGGACAGCGTTGACGGATAGCCCAGAGCAAGCCGAGCAACGCCAGCCTTACCTGGTTCGGGTCGGGCGTTTCCAGGGAATCGCTCGTCCAGAAAGCAGGATCAGAACCGAGGTTGCCGCCGTGCATCAGCGTGAGCCGGGCATTGAAACGTTCGGCCAATTCAATCCCAAGGTCGATTGCCCCTTGGGAATCGGGATGCCGGTCAGCCAGCAGCAGGATATGATCCACGCTCGGTGAACATCCGCTGATCCATTGTTGGCCGGCCACGGCGTGCAGCAGCGGCGACAGGGCATTCTTCGGAGGAGAGGCAAGTTGCATAAAGGGGAAAAAATCCTGTTTCAGTGCAGTGAAGATCCGGTTCAGGGCGTCTGCCCGCCACTCGATTATCAGCGCACTCACAGGTATAAATTACAATAGTTATTGTTAATATGAAACATTAATGGTTCGCTTTCGCCCGGTTGCGGCCCGGTGATTGATTCAGGCCTTAGCCCTGGGGTTCGGTTCAGTCATTCTTTCATTATTCCGGCCCTGCCAATACCACGGCCAGGCCTGCCGGTTCCGGTGCGGGCAGCCCGTAAACGCGGCTATGCGACGGTAAATCCCTTGCACAGCAGCGACGTTACCTTCACCAAAGATCGCCGGCTCTCAATTGGGCTTTCTTCGACGCCCACCTAAGGAAAAGTCCTGATTTGGCTCGCGACGGCCCAAGGCGTCCCAAACCGGGAAAACCTCCTTGCAGGACGTGGCGCACCGGGCGGTCAGCAACGTCGTTTGCCGGCGAGCCTGCCGGCTGAGCCGGTATCGAGCGTGCCAGTTACGGAAATCCGTCAACGCGTTAAATTCGAATTCCTGGCCGTTTCTGAGCTGCAGAGAGACGCTGTAGTGATCCGTACTCCATTGTTTTCGGCTGAATACGGTTCCGGTAAAGCGCCTGTCCTGGTCCAGCACGTGCCTTGTCTTCAGACATTCCTCGTACGTCATGAGCGTGACGACACTTATAGCCGAATAAGTGTTCAAGTGAACACATTTTTTCGGGAATCTGGCGCGCATGCCTGGACGCGCAAGCCCCTTGCCGCGCGCGAGGCGCTCGCTGCCGGACCGGGAAATTTGCTTTTCCGATGAGTTCAGTTAATCACGTGCAGTTAAACTCCACGTTCTCAGACAAAAATACGGTTATGGAAATCATACGATCCTCGGACGAGACGTTCGCTTTGGAAAAACAGGATCATAAGTCCATTGCCGAAAACACGGATGAGGTGCGGTTGTTCCTGGTCGTCTGCAATGAAATAACCAAGCTGCCTTATTTCTTCGCCTATTACCGAAACCTCGGCGTCGGGCGCTTTTTCGTGGTGGATGATAGATCCGATGACGGGTCACGGGAGTTTCTGCTCGATCAAGCGGATTGCCACCTTTTCCATCCCACAAATTCTTATCAGGATTCCAAGTACGGGGCGCACTGGCAGGATCTGCTGTCGGATACGTACGGCACCGGTAGCTGGTGTTTGGCGGTGGATGCCGACGAACTGCTTGTTTATCCTGACTGCGAGAAGATAGCGCTTCCCTCCTTTTGCGAATATCTGGACAGTGAAGGCAGTGCAGCGTTTTTTGCCTTCCTGCTGGACATGTATCCGAACACGGACTTGTCTGAGGCGATTTGTGTTCCCGGCACGCCTTTTCATGATATCTGCCCGTTTTTCGACACCGACTATGCATTCATCGGGTCAGGGACAAGCGACGGCATCGATGAGCTTCCGCCGATCCGGGTGATCGGTGGGCCGCGCATGAGGAAATTTTATCCGCGGCAGAGGCGGACCGGCTTTTTCAGTAAGGCGCTGTTGACCTTCAGCGTCCGGTTGGCCAACCGGTTACACTTCTGGCGTGGTGATAAGCCTCACTATGCGCCCGCCCTGATGAAGGTCCCGCTGGTTAAATGGCAGTCAGGTTGTAAGCGATTGTCGAGCCACGTCATTGCGAAGCCGAAACAAGGGGCGCTGTCGTCGGTGACGGGGGCGCTTCTGCATTTCAAATTCTTTGCCGATTTTCACGCGAAGGCAAAGTCGGCCGTAGCGAGCGGGCAGCACTATAATGGATCACAGGAGTATGCGCGCTACCTTGCTCACGTCAGCCGGGACCCCGGCCTTTCGTTCATGTACAGCGGCAGCCGTCGTTACGTTAACAGCGAGAGTCTTCTGCGGGCGGGTATCATCAAAGCGAACGCAGGCTTCGCATCGTATGCGCGTGCTCGTGATCGAAGGTGAACCCCGCCTTGCGCCGCACATCACGCGGGCATTGGCGCGTCACGGCCGAACACGATGATGCGAAAGGTTTGTCAGGCGGAGGCAACGCCCGGCAGCCTTTGCCTTCCCGCGGGGACCCAGATTGATAGCACGTAGAAGAGGATTGCGAGGAGCAGCAGGTATCGGAAACCGATCAGCATCGAGAAGGATTCGCTGAGGCCGCCGACGACCGAGCCGGCGATATTGGAGCCGAAAGCCAGGTCGGGATCGGCGACCTCACGGAACGAGCGCGCGAAGATGACGCCTGAAAAGAACATGGGCCCGAGCGCGAGCGCGCACGGGAAGACGTAATGCCGGAACCATCCGCCGCCCACAAAAGCATCCATCGGCGTGAACACGCCGATACCGAGGAAAATGAGTAATCCGGCATAGTGCCACGCCGGATGAATCTGCCTGGTCCTGAGCACGTAGAGGTTGGCAAGCAGAATCATGGCGAGGACCGTGAAGAAGACGAGCGAGTTTACCAGCCAGGTGCTGCCGAATAAGAGCGCAAATTGAACCACCGCCTTGGTTTCAAGCAGCATGAAGGCTGCCCCGAGCCAGAACAAGCGACTGTGTATCTGCGGCGGACGGCCCTTGTTTTTCGGTAGAAAGATGTAGACGAGGGCCACACCTAACGTGCCCAGCATGAGCATCGAACGGATGGTCAGGTTGGGGATCGTTCGGTCGTGCAGGTAGAGGAATGGCCAATCATCGCTCGCGGCCAACGGTGTGCCCTCATCATGTACGAGTTCGGTCGGCGCGATCCTGAGCCACCCGGCGCGCAATTCCGGCGGCAACCGGTCCGGTTGAATGGTGAACCCGTCGATGCCGGTATTTCTCGGCGGGACCGAGTTCAGCCAGAAGGTGCCATGCTGTTTGAAGGCCTCGGCCATCGACGGGTTGCACGTCGTGATCACCATCGTAAAACCAGCGCGGTCGGATGACTTAAGCGTCTCAAGGTGGGGCAGGCTTAGCACGATCGGCTTGCACCCCCAGACGGACTCGGCCATCGCGGCCACTCGCTCGACGATCCAGCCCTGCCGGAAATAGTTGTAGGTGACGAAGACGCCATCCGGCCGCAGCACCCGCTTGATGTCGGCAAATGCCTGGTTCGTAAACAGGTAGCTTTCCAGGCGAATGCTTGCATAGCTGCTGTGGAGGATCAGGGAATCGACCAGGGCGTAGACAACCAGGTCGTATTTTTGGCCGGTCGTGCGCAGGAAATGTCTGCCGTCGTCGAGATGCCGAAGGGCGCGGGAATCCTGGTAAGGATGATCTGCGTTCTTGCGGATGCCGATATCCTGGATCACGGGATCGATTTCCACCGCATCAACCCGGTTGACGCCGAGACGCAAGGCGTGATCGAGATCATTGCCCGAGCCGGCGCCGATGATGAGCACGTTTTGAAACGGCTTGGCGCCGCTGTTTCGCTGCAGCAGGTGGATGAGCGAGTAGATCCCGCCGGCCTTGTCGAACGGCACCATTTCCTGGTGGTCGATGGTATTCACCGAAATGGAGTTATCCTTGCGAAGGACTGCATAGTAAGGCGACCAGCGCGTTTCGTAACCCAGGCGATCGCCGGCGACGCCGGGCGCAACAACGCCTGTCAGCAGCGCGATAAGCGCCAGGATGCGCCGCCCGGTTAGCGCTCGATCCTGGTAAAGCAGATAGCCGATACCGGCGCAAGCCACCGCGAACCAGACGAGAGGCGGTGCCTGCAGAAAAGACAGGACAGAAAATCCGATGATGCCGGCGATGCTTCCACCGATGTTCAAGGTGTAGGCCATGACCCGATTGGGGTAGGCGTCGAATGCTCGCCCCAGCACCTGCCCCAGCCCGACAAACATCAAGGCGACAAGAATGAAGAACACCGCCGCAATGAATTCCACGGGAACGGTGAACTGCGCCACATCCGGGTTGCGGTATTCGGTTCCGAAGAAGACCACTTGCGGTGAGGCCTGGTGGCCGACGTCAATCGCCAGCCCGCTCCAACATTGATAGATGGCCCGCATCGCGAGCGCAGCCAACACCGTTAAGAGGGCCAGCCACGGAAAAATCCTGAGCCAATCCCGCTTGGCGCGCGCAGCCAGGCAGCCGCACGACATGCCCAGGAAAGATGCGATCAGAACGACGTTCGTGAAAAACTGCAGGAAGACGACAGCGAAGGCGAACCAGCGAATGCAGGCCAGCTCCAGGAAGAGCACGAGGAAGCCGGCCAGGAAGAGATTCGCGCCGTGCATCCTTTTGCTGGGGGGAGCACCGGCAACCGTCGGCCTTTCAAAGAGCGAAGCAATCTGACCTAACATTATAAATGTGTGTTCTAAAATCTACGCAAGTTCTACAGCTTGAAGATTGCTGCCATGCCCTACACGGATTGGAACCATGACAAAGGAGGCAACCGGGGTGAGCCGGGCCGATTAGATTTCCAAAACCGTCCCTTGTCAACCGCCAAGCGGGCTACGACGCCGGTGCCTGGGCGGCCCGGTGCTGCCCGTCATGATGACCGGTGACACCGGAATGGTCTGGGATCGAGGGCATTTTGCGCGTGGCGAAGCACCCCGTGCAACCGGCGGTTTGCCGGCTGAATTTCTCGCTCGGGGCAAGCCATCCGGCCCGTGACCCTTGGAAGGGACCTCATCGGTTGGGCCTCATCGGTTCCGCACCGTCAGCTCGGCGCTCAGGGCCTTGGCAGATCCGCCCCGGGCCGGGGCTTCCAGGTGGTAAACGCCGGAGCGCAAGTTGACGGCCAGCGTCTTGGTCTGACCGGGCGGCAACGGGGCGTGCAATTCCCGCTGCAGGCCAGGCCCGGAGACCTTGAAACCGCGGGTTTCGGTGCCTGCATTGGTAACGGCAAAGGTGACTTCCCCCGCGGTTACATTCGCGGGCGCCTCCAGACGTTCCTGGAGGAGCCGGACAGTGACGTTGCGTTCGGACGTTGCCTGCTGGACCCGGGCGGGCGTGCTCTTCAGTCCCGGATGAGCCGATTTGGCCGCCTCCTCCGCCGCAGTTCCGAGGGGTTGGTCCGCGCGTCCGGATGTCGCCAACAGCAGTAACAGCGCGCCGGCGGCGCGCAAGCACGTTCTACTCATGTCAAAGAGGACGAATCTGCGGGCCGTCCTGGATCTATTCCCGTTTGCACGTCGGTTGAGCCGGTCGTTGCCCCGCAGAGCCGGCCGGAAAATGGACCCATGATGGAGGGACGGGAGTGACCGTGCCCGGTCAGACGGCCAGGACGCCTTTCAACGCTGCGATGGACGGCGCGAAAAAATAAGCCCCGCCGGTGGGAACGACCCACGGTTGAGGCAAGGTCAGGGAGGCGCGCGTCCCGCCGTCGCCGGTAATTTCGAACGTACGACTGCCATCGCCGGCCGTTTGGCCGATGATCGGGTCATGCCCGCCGCCTTCCGGTTGCAACGGATCATTGCACCAATTTTGCTGGATGAGTTCAAAGGAACTATCCGGTTGGGCCGTGTAGGCAAGGAAGAGCAGGCCCCGATCCACGCCGTCACTGGTCTCGCCGGCTGCAACGGGCAGGGCCGGACCGTACGGCAGGCCTCGCCGCAGCAGCCGGCGTTTGAGCGACGAACCGCTTTCCGTGCTCACGTCGCGCGGATTCACCTTGCGGATGTGCCCGCCGTGCGGGCAGAACAGCCCTACCGGATCGGCGGGGCTGCCGGCCACGGTCTCGCCGTCGGCGCTCACCGCGGCGGTCGCCTTTGCAAAAAAGAAATGGTTGTTTGCCAGGTCGTCGTCTCCAAGCGGCGGGTCGTCGGTTTTCGGTGCCCGGGCCAACGGCGCGCCACTCGCCCAGCGCCCGACGAGTTTCGCCGCGAAACGCGCCTCGTCCATGTCGGCAAAGGCAGGGTTGCCGCGCACGAGCCCGGTGCCCTCACGGACGAACCGGCGGAAGGCGGCCACGTCTTGCCGCAACCGGCGGAAGACGAGGTAGGATCCGTTCCGTGTCCAGTCCGGGGTAAGGGGCAGCGCGGGGAGGGGCATGAGCGGCTTCCGGCTATCCTGCCGCTGGTAGCCGAGCACGAATTCGCCCGGCCAGACCAGCACCTGTCCCGGCTTGCCTACGAAGGGGGCCTGCGGATCGTTCGGATTGAGGAGCCGGGGAGTCAGGTAATCGTCTGCAGCTTCCGAGACGCGCCCGCGCACGCCCGGCTGGGAAATGCCGTCCTTGAAGCCGAAGTGTTCGTGCCCTTTATCCGGCAGGACGGCGCCTCGGTCCAGGTGCATCAAGCGCAGTCCTGTTGCGCCGAGCGGTTCGCCGGGCGCAGGCATGGCGGCCAGGCCCAGCAGACGGCATGCCTCCGGGCCAACGCTGTCCACGCGGTCGCCCGCGACGATGAACAACACGTCAGGCACGCTCCCCTCTGCGCCCACCACCCAGCCGGCCGGGTCAACCGTATCGCCCAGCAGGGCGGTGCGCGCCGGCATCCCGACGCGGAACGCCGCACCCTCAAGAAACTCCGCGGCACTCGGCGTCAGCTTGACGAGCCCCGGGTGGGAAAAGGCCAGGTTAGCCCAGGTGGTGACGAGGTTCGGCGCTTCGACCCCGCGCCGGTCGCGCATTTGGCGAAAGAGCCGGTTAAAGGCCAGCACCTCGGAGGCGGTGGCGATCTCGTTCGCAACGGCCGCGAGCCATGCCTTCGTCGCCGCCGCGTCGGCAATACTGCAAAAAAGCAGGAGCTGGTAGTCTTTGTTGAAACCCGGCACGATGTTGCCCTGGATTTCGTTAACCGCGAGCACGTCTTCCGCGACGGGGGAGGCGGCTTCCGGTCCGGCCACCCCCGGGCCGTGCGCGCCGGGCAACTCAAAGAGGGCCGCTTTTTCTACCTGCGTTTCCGGGGGTAGAAACCGCACGGTGGGCGATGCGGCGGACTGGTCAGGGATTCCCATGGACGTTCTGCCGTTAACTACAAAAGCGCGCGCCGCCTTTCAATCCGCGTGCACGCCCGCCGCGTCCGCCCGCGAGAATCCGCCGCCGGTGCGCGAGGGCAGGACCGGACGGGGGGCAAGGTCGCCGGCAACCCCGACCGGCGCCGGAGCGGCCGGCGACTCACCGCAGGCGTAGCGCCGTTTCCGGCTCTGGCCTTGGCGGCAACCGGTCGCGACGAGCTTCATTTGAATCTTCTTGGCGATCTGGCCTCCAAAACGGATGTGCGCGCCGGCGATCTGGATGTCGTCGACCGTCATCTGCTGCCCGTCCGGGCCCATCGTCCCGGCAGGCACCTCGTACACGGCGCGGACCACATAGTCGTCGTGACCGCGCACAACCCGCCAGAACTCGTTACCGGTGGGCACGCGCGTGTTGCCCGGCCCAGGCTTCGTCCAGCCTGCGGTGTCCAGGCGGTGTATGTACAAACCCACAGGGTTGCGCAGCGTCAGCGAATAACCCTGCGCGGCGAGCATGTTAACTACCTGCCCGATGTGCGGATCGCTGGCCCGGGTGGCCGTACCGAAGCCCGAGCAACCAATTAAGTCCTGCTCGTCAGCGATCGGCGTGCCGTCCGGGTAATGGCGCAACACGGTCGCTTGCGCGGCCAGGTTGATCTCGGCCCCGAGCGTGTTGGATCTTTGCGTGAGGTGTACGATCCCATCCTTGGTGTTCCATCGATTGACGGGGTTGTACTTGCCGTCCGTCAGCAGATCCGCGAGTTGCACCTGCGGACCGACCAGCGTCCGATAAAGCTGCAGAAGTTCGTCACGCTCGCCCGCGCCCGGTTCGCGCTTCGGTCCGGTATAATCGCTGGGGTAACCGTCTGCGAGCGCCTCCCAGTATTCGGGCGGCTCGCAGGTAAACGTCACCCGGACGATGCGGTTCCGCGCGTCGCGTTCAGTGTGCCATTCGAGGTATTCGTCCTGGACGCGGACCCGGTTGGCCGGCCCTTCCGCCGCCTGCCACGCCGCCGTGGTGCCGTCACCGAATTGTTCCTCGATGCTCTTGGGGAACCCCTGCCACGTGATCGTGCCGTCCGCTTCCGAAATAGACGGATCATCCGTGCTCTCGCGCCCGGGATTATAGAACTGGCTACGGTCGGCACCTTCAACGCCGCCGGTATCTTTGATGTTGGCGTCGAACCAGTAGGAAATGGTCTCGTCCCACGCACGGCGTTGCGCGTCGTTGAAATCGGCCAGGTTAGCCGGTGGATCGAAACGGGAAATGGTGGACATAAGTTAGGAAGATTTTGCGCGGAACGCCCGGGTTCTCGGCGGTCGCTGCAGATTCAGCCCTGCGTTGGTGAGTTAATCTGAGTTAATCAGGATTTCCCGTCCTGGGACTTCCTCCCTTTCTATTGACAGGACGCGCACCTGCGCAAGGCGATTTGCGTCTGTCAGCCTGCCCGTCAGGCCCATGGCAGCCTGCGTCCCTTTGCAGCGTCGCAAGGAAAGGGCGACCTGCCGCCTCGAGCCGGCTCTCGAGGCGGCGCGTGCAATCGCAGTCGCAACAAGCCCACGGTTCCCGGCCGTTCAAATCCCGGCAATTGCGGCGGGCGTGTGCGTCCTTGACGCTGAGGAATTCAAAGTAACGTTCCCAGTAAGGGCGTTCCTCTGCGAGCGGCGTCGCGCAGAAGCAGACCTCGACCCATCGCGCGGCGCCGTCCTCGCCGAGGCGGGCCTGCTGCATATCATGCAGGTATTCATCGCCCGCCACGGAACCCCGTCCTAACGTACCGCCGGCAATGGCCTGCAACAGGGCCTGTTCACAGCCGGGTTTAACTCTGGCCTTTACCAAATAGCGCATTTGTTGAATGGGGCCTCCGGCCCGGCATGTTCCGATGGGGACCGCATTACGCCGCCCTTCATTATTGGCATTTTTCCGCGTTTGGCATTTGCGGCACTCCCTCTGATGCCGGCAGCCGGGCCAAGGATGCTGCTCCGAACCCCGAACCCCGAACTCAAATCGGGTTAGGATTCGGACCCGGGCTGGGGGCGGGAGACGGGGAGGGTACGGGGCCCGGGGGCACGGGTCTGGGCGGAAGCGGCTCATCGGAGCCGGGTGTCGGGGAAGGAGAGCCGGGGGCCGATGCGCCTGAGGCAAATGCAGGGGGATAGTATCCGGAAGCTGTCGTTTTCATTTCTTTAGCGCCGAATTCGGACGTCAAATGCGTTCGATCGATCAGACGTTCGGAACAGCGGCAATGGCCGGACGTGTTCAGGGCCTTTGCTCAGGGACGTAATGGCCGAAGAGGTTCGGGCAGCCAGCGGGCGGAGGCGAGCCGCCGTTCAGCCTCCACGAGCAGATCTTTCTTGCTGAGCTTCCTAAGCTCCGCCCCGCCGGCGGCACCACCGGCCTCCGCCAAGGCCGCGAGGATCTGGTGTTTGGTCAACCGGCTCAGGAAGCCGGCCGCGGCCGGCTTCCACCAACCCGTCATGTCGAGGCCGACGGCATGCGCGAGGCGGTCAGCCGCGGCAAGCCGGGCCCGGTCTGTGCCCACGTGCGCCGGACGCACCGCGTCGACGGTCTGGGCGGCGCAAAATGCGAGCAGTTCGAGGATAACGGACTGCTCTTGCGCCACCAGCCAGTCCCATAACTTTTCGGGCGTCTCAGGCAGGCGTGACCGCCAGCGGGCCTGTTGCTCCCGCAGGGCAATTCCGGCGGGGCTTTCCTCGACGGCTTTGCCATGACGATCCAACCGGTCCGGCGCTTTGGCGGGACGGATGGTAAGGGCACTGGGCAGGCCGTCAGACGGCCTGCCGTAGCAGAATTCCAGCGCAAGGCGGTGGGCAACGGCGGCCAGCGCCACGTCGGGGCGCCCGGCCAGGGTCACACGAAGCGCGGCCGTCCGGTGGACGGTAAGTTCTTCAACCAGCGCGCCCGGCAGACCGGCCTGAGCGCCGGTGTTGGTGTTGGTGTCGTGGCTCTTATTATCGTCGTCGTGGTTGTCTGCCGGCGGTTCGGCGGTTGCAGCCTCGGCCGCCCGCTTATCTTCGGTGCGGACCAGGCCGCGGTAGACGAAAGGTTCACCGTTCCGAAGCGCAACGATCGCGCCGGCCGAAGCCTTTACCTCCGCGCGGTAACCCTCGTTTCGCCCGCTCAACTGATCGAGGCGGGTCGCGATCTCGGATAATCGCGCTTTAACGGCCTGCGGGTAATCGTCCGTCCAGGCGTAGCCTTCCCGGAGTTGCTCCCGCTCAGCCTCGAGCGCCTCGATCCGGGCATTGACTTCCGGGGGCAGGACCGTCGCGACCGGGTAAAGGCGCTCGAAAGTTGCGAGCCGGGATGCATCAAAGCGGCTGTAAACCTCGACCCATTTCCAGCCTTCGGCACGGACGGCCTCACCGAGAACCTCCAGTTTGTCGGCCACCAACCGGTCGAGCAGTGCAGGGTCTGTCAGGTAACCCTCATGTTCGGGCTGGAACAGGTCGCGTTCGATGTGTCCCCCGGCCGCGGTGTAGGTCTCGATTCCGATAAAGCGAATCCGGCTGTCGGTGGTCGCGTCCACCTTGCTTTTGGTAAGGGCGGCGCGCAACGCCTGCGGTTCCCGCCAGGCGGACCCGGATGGCGCGGAATTCCAGACCCGCTCCTGGGCGGCGTGATCGTCGGTAATGGCCAGGGCCATGAGTTGTTCGAGGGTGATGTCATCGGACCGGTACAGCGCCAGCAGAGCCGGCGAGACGTTAGCGAGCCGCAGCCGCTGCCGAACGACCGCCGGGGTTACGCCAAAACGGGCGGCGATTTCATCAATCCCGGCGCCGCGGTCGACCAAGGCGCGAAAGGCTTCGAACTGGTCCGCCGGGTGCATCGCTTCGCGGATAACGTTTTCCGCAAGGCTCGTTTCGGTGACCGCGCCCGATTCGACCACGCGGCAGGGGACAAGGAAAGTCTTGGGAATGGCTTTTTCCTTCGCGAGCTTGACGAGTGCGGCGTAGCGCCGTCCGCCCGCGATAACCTGAAAGGTTTGGCTGCCGTTCTTGCCCGGCCCAACCTGTTCGGCGACGACCAGGTTGTGCAACAAACCGTGCGCACGAATGGACGCGGAGAGCTCTTCAAGGGATTGGCCGCCGGTCTTGCGCACGTTAAAGGGGGAGGGGACCAACTTATTGAGCGGGATGTGGACGATCTCGGAAGGAGCGGTCATGGAAGCGGCCCAGAATGTAAGGCCAACCCTCCGCTTGGCAATGCGCAAGGGCGGATGGGCCCGCCGAATCGAAAATAACAGTGCCGCAATTCTGATCCGCGCGGAACCGGGTGCGCCAAGCCATTGCCAAACAATCCATTGCGGCGTTAGGACCCGGGCCTCGCAGGTGGATCCCGGCCGGCCGGGTCGGGCTGCGCCGCCTACTATTGGCAGAACCTTACTGTTAATAACAGGCTGTAACCCGGCGGATCGAAATAGCGTCTAAGGGAGATATATGAATTTAAGATATCTTCTTCTGCCAGTTATTGCCGTTGGCCTGGGCGGCTCGCTTCGGGCGCAAGCCCCCGATGACTCCCCTTCGAGTTCCGCTTCGCCCGGCGTTGAGGAACGTGGAGGCGGCTGGCATCACCATCATGAGCGCTGGTTGTTCAGGGAATTGCAACTAACCGCTCCGCAGCGCCAGCAGCTCAAGGCATATAGATCAAATAACCGGGCGGCGTTCCGAAACGCCCTCTTGTCCTACCTTCAGGCGAAAGCATCTCTGCAGAGCGCAATCAATCAAAACAACACGGCTAACCTTGCCGGCCTGGCTTCAAACGTAGCCACCGCGCAGGCCCAGTTGATTCAGCTGCGCGCCCAAGCGGAGGAATATATTGTTAGCAACGTCTTGACATCCAACCAAAAGAACGTCTGGGACCAGATCCAGGCGAAAAGGGCCAGCCGTTTGCAGGACCGCATCAGCAAGCTGCAAGCAGAATAAACCGGAAAATCAAACCGATTGCCGATTTGTTCTGAATTGTTTTCCCCTGAACCGAAGCGGCCGGCCGGGGCGTCACCCCGGCCGGCGGGCCGGCGCGATGGTGGCCGAGGCGCGACAAAAAAATATTTGAAACGGACTTGAAAATCGGACGTCATTCTCGTCAGTAAGAAATCGTCTGTATGATAAAAGTACCACCGTTTGTTGTAGCGATTCTGGTTGCGAGCGCCGCAGTAGCCTTCGCAGGGGGATCGGAAGAAATTTCAAAGAACGTCGTCGCACCCGCGCCGCCTCCGGTGAGCCTTTACAGGAGCAATGAGTGGCAATTCGACATCTTTGGCGCTTATGCCCCTTCCGGTCCCGATAGCGGCCGGTACCTCGGGGACCACGCCTGGGGCGGCGGGAGCGCGGTCAATTATTTCTTCACCCGGAATTTCGGCTTGAGCCTGGGCGGCGACGTTCTCGATGGAACCGGGCGGCGCAGCGGTGACGTGAGTGGCGACTTTGGCCTGAATTTTCTGGCGCGTTTACCCATCGGCAATACTCCGTTGGCTCCCTACGCGTACGGCGGCGTCGGCGGCTTTGTCACCGGATCCGACCATAACCGATTGTTTTATGGTTATGGATTCAGGCACGGCAACAATGACGATATCTTCTTCAAGGGACAGGTTGGGCTCGGCCTTGAGTACCGTTTCTCCAGCCACATCGGTGCGTTTACCGACGGCGGATATAACTTCGTGGACGCCAGCCACGCCGATTACGGGTTAGTTCGTGCCGGCATTCGCTTCGCGTTCTAATCTGACTGTGGAAAACACACCCGCATTCTTCTGGTGTTAGGTATCGTGCACGGGCAGGGCGGCGCTCCATGGCCGCCTCGCCTCCAGCTGACTTCATTCCCGCGAGGAACGGCGGGCACAGCGGGTTTGGCGGGCACAACGACTGAGTTCACACGGCGAACACGGCGAGCCACGGCGACCACGGTGGGAAGAGGAATGCCTGCAGTGAGGGCGGCTGGTCAGGCACGCCGAGAATCTACGCCGTCTTTGCCCCGGAGCGGCGAGCGTACTCGGCATTGAAGCTCCAGACTACCGCCGCTCCGGGGCAAAGACGGCGTAATCCTTGCGGGGAGCCGAATTCGGGGCCGAACGTCGGGTGCTGGGTAATTTTGCCTTCCCGCCGTGGTCGCCGTGGTTCGCCGTGTGAACTCAGTCGTTGTGCCCGCCCGATCGCTGCGGCCGCCGTGTGTCCCTAATCTGTGTAATCTGCGTAATCTATGGAGGTTTCCTCTTTTCTGCGTTGTCTGCGTGTTCTGCGGATTGATCTGTCCTCCCGCCGTCATCACAGGAGGCCCATGATTGGTAAAGTTTGAAAATCGCGCGTACGCGTTCAACCTGCCAGATCTTCAGCCCGGGAGAGCGCTTTGAGCATCGCCTGTTGGGCCGTGTGGCGCTGTTCGGCTTTGGAATCGTCGAGCAGCGCCGTCTGAAAACGCCGAACCGCTTTACAGAGGTCCCGCAAAGCCCGGTTTCGATCCTCCAAAGCTTCTTTGAGGTTAATTTCGAGGATCTGCCCTTCGCGCTCGAAGGTTTTTCGAGCCGGCTGGGGCAGGTCTCTGCGTCCATGTTCGGCGAGGACCGCCCGCAAACGCTGTAACGCATCCCATGCCCGGAGACGAGACTGGCGGGAAGCTTCCAAACGCTCCAGGAGTTCCTGAAAATCCTTGACGCTGACCGGCGGCATGCGCGTTAGAATAATTGGATAAGCGTTCGCATGAACACCTGGATGCGGATGCCTCCCTCGTAGGGTTCGGCATTCGAGGTTCGGTCACACGACGGTGACCAACGCAGAAAACCTTTCCTTAATCTCGTTGCGGTTAGCCGGGCGGCCGGTAACGTTCGGCTTATCATAAGCCTGCTGACCCGCGTAACCGGCTTCCGGCGAGATTTGCCGCAGCCCTGAAACCAGCCGGGCAGCCCTTCACCGCGTCAACCCGTATGAGCCTGTCAATCCACGGACTTCATCACGTCACGGCGATCGCATCGGATCCCCAGCGCAACCTTGATTTCTACGTCGGGCTGCTGGGGTTGCGGCTCGTCAAGCGTACGGTCAACTTCGATGACCCGGGCACCTACCACTTCTACTTCGGTGATGCGCGCGGTACGCCCGGCACCATCCTGACCTTTTTTCCGTGGCCGGACGCGCGGCCCGGGATTCGCGGTGCCGGTGAGATTGACGCTATCGCCTTTGCCATCGGACCGGAATCGGCCGGTTACTGGTTGGAGCGGCTTAAGGCCCACGGGGTTGGGGCCGAACGGGGGCCGCGGCGTTTTGGCGAGGAAATGATTCGTTTCAGCGATCCCGATGGGTTGTCGATCGAACTGATTGCCGCTCCCCTCGAAGCGGGAACCGAGCCCTGGCCCGGCAGCACAGTCCCGGTGGAACATTCGATCCGCGGGTTCCGTGGCGCTTCTGCCGCGCTGGGTAATTGCGAGCGCACGGCGAATTTGCTTACCGAGGTTTTCGGTTACCGGGCCGTCGAGGAAGCGGACGGCCGTTTCCGGTTCGCTGCGCCCGGCGAAGCTGGTCCCGGCAAAACCCTGGATCTGATCCGGATGCCGGATCGCGCTCCGGGCCGGGCCGGGGCCGGTTCGGTGCACCACATTGCCTTTCGCACCCCGGATGATGAGCGGCAGCGCGCCTGCCGTGAGTTCCTGGTCAAGTCGGGTTACCACCTCAGCCCTGTGATGGACCGCAGCTATTTTCACTCGATCTACTTCCGTGAACCGGGCGGGGTGCTCTTTGAGATCGCGACCGATCCGCCGGGTTTCACCACTGACGAGCTTCCGGAAGAGCTCGGTCTTAACCTGCGCCTGCCGCCGAGGCTGGAACGGATGCGCCCGCAAATCGAGGCGATGCTGCCGCCCGTCACGCTTCCTGAAGGAACCACCGGATGAGCTCGCCCCCCGATTTTATCCACCGATTCGTGCCGGGCCATTCAGACCGCACCCTTCTGCTGCTGCACGGCACGGGCGGGAATGAACATGATCTTATCCCGCTCGGGCGTGCCCTGGATCCCGCCGCCAACTTGCTTAGTCCCCGGGGCAAGGTGCTGGAAAACGGCATGCCGCGGTTTTTTCGCCGGCTGGCCGAAGGAATCTTCGACCTGCAGGACCTAACCAAGCGCGCGCACGAACTGGGGGATTTTGCGGCTGCCGCCGCACGGCATTACGGTTTTGATCCGCATAAAGTTGTTGCGGTGGGGTATTCCAACGGCGCCAACGTGGCTGCCGCCCTGCTGTTGCTGCGGCCGGAGACGTTCCGGGCGGCGGTCCTGTTTCGACCCATGGTGCCGCTCGAGCCGGAAACGCGGCCCGACCTTGCCGGTGTGCAGGTACGCATTGCCGCCGGCGATCATGATTCGATCGTGCCGGTAGCCGAAACGCAGCGCCTGGCGACCTTGTTGCGTGGCGCAGGTGCGGAGGTGGCGGTGTGCTTCGCCAGCGCCGGCCATGGTTTGACTCCGGCCGAAATCGACGCGGCCGCCCGCTGGCTCAAGGACCTTGGAGCAACTGCCGCTTGACGCTCCCCACGGCTAAAGCCGGGAGAGGCTCGCCGTTACCCGCTACCCGTTACCCGTTACCCGTTACTCGTTACCCGTTACTCGTTACTCGTTACTCGTTACTCGTTACTCGTTACTCGTTACTCGTTACTCGTTACTGAGTTCCGCTGGCGGCATTTTTGGCATTTTCCCCGGCGACGTTGGCCGGGGCTTCGCTTCTGAGCGCAGCAGGCGGTGCACCACTTCGCGTGCACCCAAGGCCAGATCGCTGATGTGGTGCAGGTGATAAAAGAGCCACGCAACGGTATCGCCCGTTTTCAGCTTCCGGCCGACGGCGCTGGCCGTGTCCGGGGATGCCTGGGGCGCGGTTGTTCCCACCAACTCCTCCAGTTGATCGGTGAGCTCTGAAAGTTCCCGCAGCCGTTTCGACTTGGTTCCCGTTTCCAGGCTGACCGCAAGACCTACCAGGGCATCGGCCAGGGTCCTGACCAGCCTGAGCAGCAGTTCGGTCGCGTAGCCGGACTGAAGCCGGATCGGCTCACGCGCCGGGTAATCGGAGATCGCCGCCACCGCGAGCAGGATTTGCCGGCAGTAGTTGACGGCCGTCAGCGCTGATTCCACGTCGCCGCGCTGGCGTGACGGTTCGGCCAGGAGTCGCTCGGAGGCCGTCGCCGCATTTGATACGGCGACGGCGGCGTCTTGCCGGAACTCGGACATCGGCCTTTTCTGTTTGCCATGCACAAGGTCGCCGAACGCCCGGAGAAATGCCGCTTCCGCCCGGAAAGCGGCGGCAACCTGAACCGGAAACCGGCTGATTTCCAAAGCCGGAAATAACAGGTAACCGCACAGAAGGGCCAGCAAACTTCCGATCATCGTGTGGAAGATGCGTAAAAAACTGTCGGTGGCCGTGCCAGGATGGGCCAGGTCAAGCATCAGCATGACCAGCGGGGTGAGCGCCATCGCGAACAAGCCGTAATTGCGATTCCGCAACGTAAAGGTGGCACCGGCCAGGAGCGCCACCCCCAGCACCAGGAGCCACGAGTCGCTGCAGAAAGAGATCAGCAACGCGGCCACCAGCGCGCCCAGCACCGTCCCGGTGACCCTTTGTACAGACCGCCGCAGGGTCCCGCCGAAGTTAGGCTTCAACACCAGGACGACCGTCATAGGAATCCAATACCCCCTGGAGATATGGACGGCGGAGGCCAGCAGCGCGCCCAGGGTGGTGGCGGCACCGAGTCGCAGGGCGTGACGGAAGCTGCTGGAGCGAAAGGAGAGGCTGTTTCGAATTTCCGCGATCGGGTTAAACGTTCGCGGCCGCGGCCCGAACCTTGCCTCGGGCGGCTCACGGTGGGTCGGCTGTCCGGACTTCAATTCGGAGGCGATTTCGGCCAGGACGACGAACTGTTCGACGAGGTGCTTGATGGTCCGCGCCAGTTCCTTGCGCTGGAATGAGTCGGGTGAGCCGTGGTCAGCCTTGGCATTCAGACCGGCTTCGATCGCCTCGAAGTGCCCCTGAACACCGGACGGATCCACCGTTTTACCGTGCACGGCAATGGCTTCCGAGATTTCGCGTCCAAGCTCCGATACGGCCTGGGTCAGGCCCTCGAGGCGGGGCCGAAACTCCGTGAACCAGGATTCTCTGCCGACCAGGTTAACCATTTCGCGGAAGGCAACGAGCGTCCTGCCGAGATCGTCGAGTTGTTCGATCAGGAGGAGCAGTTGCATGCTCCGGGTGGTCGGCCCGGCGCGACGCGACCGGAGCGCGCCCCAGATGTTCCGGGAACGCTCCAGGCTGGTCATGAGGCCGTCATAAGCGGTGGCAAACTGGAAGTTGATTGCCGGCCGCTCAACCGTGGCTGCCCCGAGCCAGAAGGCGTCGGCGAAACTCGCCAGCTTGGCGCAGCTGATCGCAAGCGCCTGGAAGATGGGCGAATAAGCACGCAACGGCCAGAGCGCCAGGCAAAGCAGGAGCGCCCAGCCCATGCCGATCAGGCAGGCGATAAACCGGCTCCAGTATTCACCGGGTGCGATCAGCGCCACGGACGTGATGACAATGGTTGAACTCACCAGACCCGCCTGGGCGGCGGCACTTCCGGCGACCCCGATCAGGGCGGCCAAAAAGACCCAGATGAACGTGCCGGCTACGTAACCCGTCGTGGACCAAGTCATCCAGATCGCAAAGAAGTAAGCGACAATGAGTGTAACGGCGGACCCCACCAGACCCGCGGCTTTCTGGCGGTAAGCGCCCCCCAGGTCGCACGACAGGATCCAGAGGACGGCGAAGCCGGCCAGGATTCCCCAGGCCAGGTGACCGGTCATCAAACCGAGGGCGACCGGCGTGGAAATGCCGATCGCCGCACGAAGGCCCTCCGTCCACGCATAAGCGTTCAGGTTGGATTCGGAGTGCAACGACAGGAACGTTTGCCAGGCGCGTTGCAATCTGTGGGCGGGCGTGACCGGGTGCATCGAAGGGACATCCACAGATTACACAGATTAGCGCAGATTAAAGTCACACGGTCACACGGTCACACGGCGGGCACAGCGGAAGAAAGCGGGCACGGCGGACCACGGCGAACACGGCGGAAAGAGAAGGGAGGTCGCGCGCCCGGGCTGCAATTTGTGGCATTTCTCCGGGCGTGGCATTTATCCGGGCATGTTCTACCTATCCAGTCACGATTTCCCGCGAAGCGCACCGGAGCTGGAGTCTTCCTTGCTCGAATCCTTGCGGACGATTTTCGCCTTTTCTCCGGGTGAAATCAGGCCGGTGCGGGTCGCAGGCGGAAACCTTGCCGCGGTGGATAAAATCCGGATCGACCTGAGTGGGGCAACGGTCATCGACGCCCGCCGGCCTCCGCCCAGGCCCGTGGGCATAGGGCAGGCGGAGCCGGGCGTACATGCGGCACAATTGGAAATCCTCGGCCATCCCGTCCACGTTCAGGGTGCAGGCATGCACCTTGACCTGAACGCCGGCGACGTTCTTTTCAATTACGATCGGGATCGTGAAGGCCGTCCGCTGCTTTTGCTCGCGGCGGCTGAAGCCGGTCGCATGACCATCGAAATCAGCCGTGACGACCTGGAGACGTTGCTGCTGGCCGAGGCGAAGGCAGCGGCCGCGAAGCAGGGCGTTGCCGTCGAGAAAGCCGCCCTCGACCTCGTGCCGATCGACCAGCGCTCGGTGGCGATCGTCGCGCGGGTAACGGCAAAAAAGCTCTTTGCCCGCGCAACCGTCGAGGTAAGGGGACAACTCAGGATCGACGACGAGTTAAATGCAAAGCTTTTGGCCCTGTCCTGCGAAGGCGAGGGCATCGTGGGAAGTCTTGCGGGGAGTCTGATCCGTCCCTACCTCGAACGCTTCAACAACGCAGAACTGCCGCTGGCCGCCGTTTCGCTCGGGACCGTTCGCCTGCACAACCTGTGCATCGAGGCCGGGCCCTCGTTGCGATTGCAGGCGGCATTCGGCCGGTAGATGCGGGCCTTGGTTCCCGCCGCGGTGGCCCATTACGCCGTGCGCGCCACCTCGGAAACGCCCGTCCGGCCGTCAAGGCGCGATCAACAGGGGAGGCGCGGATGCACGCGTCTGACCAAGGCTAAAATGAGCTTCGAACCCGGCCAGGTTTCACCCTCGCCCGCTCCGGAAACCGGCGCTGCCGCTGCCTCCGCCGGTCTCATCGTGAGGGAAGAGGAGCCGCTGAACCTGGAAATGCGCTTTTCAAGCCTCGACGGATTCATCACCCCGGCAGACCGGTTTTACGTGCGGTGCCATTTCTCGATCCCGAAGGTCGAGGCGGCGGCTTGGCGCCTGCGAGTGGAAGGGGAGGTGAGCCAGTCACTGGAGCTTAGCCTGGCGGAACTGGAATCGATGCCGGCCCGCACCGTCGTCGCGACCCTGGAGTGCGCCGGCAACGGCCGTGCGCACCTTGAATCCCGCCATGAGGGCACCCAATGGGAGTCCGGGGCGATCGGCAACGCCGAGTGGCAGGGTGTCCCCTTGTCGGAGGTTCTCAGCCGGGCCGGGTTGAATGCCGGTGTGGCGGAGGTAATCCTCGAGGGAGCCGACCAAGGTTACCCCGAGAAGCCGGTGCGTCCGGGCGATCCTATCCGTTTTGCCCGCAGTGTTCCCCTGGACAAGGCGCTCCGGGACGTGCTGCTCGCTTTCCGGATGAACGGGCAACCGTTGAGCAGGGCTCATGGATTCCCGGTGCGAGCGATCGTTCCGGGATGGTTCGGCATGGCTTCCGTCAAGTGGCTCAGGCGGGTCATCGCCTCCGCGGAACCGTTCCACGGTTATTTTCAGACCATTGAGTATGCGGCTTGGCGGACGCGCCCGGACGGCCAAAAAACGCTGGTACCGCTCGCGGAGCAGGCCCTTAAGGCAGCCGTCGCGCGTCCGGTTTCGGGAGAAGTGATACCGGCCGGCCGGGATTACCTCGTCCATGGAGCGGCGTGGAGCGGCTCAGAGCCGGTCACCCGTGTCGAGCTGAGTTCTGATGGCGGCGCAAACTGGCAGGAGGCACGTTTGCTGGGGCAACCATGCGAGCACGCGTGGCTTCTATGGGAATTCAGGTGGCGCACGCCGGCCGTTCCCGGTCCCGTGACCCTGATCGCACGCGCGCAGGACGCGGCCGGCCGGGTGCAACCGGAGGAACGGGACCACGACCTTGGCAGTTACGCCGTTCACCACCGCTTGCCGGTCAAGGTCGAGCTACGATAGGATGGCGCCGCACGGTCAACCGGATGAATGCTGGTCATCTTTTGACGAAGGTCACCAAATCCGTCAGGCTGCCGCCCGTTCCATCAAGAACGATCCCCAATTCCTCCACGGGGAGGTTCAGGCGATTCACCCAGAACGTCGGGTAACCGAATCCTTTGGCTCCCGCCGCATCCCATCCCCCAAACGCCGCGAACAGAATTTCCTCACGCGCCAGACCAAATGCGTCCGTGCCCATCTGATAGGCGCGGGAGTCCGGTTTGTAAGCTTGAACGGCGTCGGTGCTCAGGCGGTGCTCAAACAATTCCTCAAAGCCGGCGTTTTTGATCACAGCATCCAGCATGGCCCGGGTCATATTTGACAAGAAGGCCAGCCGCAGGTCTGCCTCCCGTAACGACCGAAGCGCGGGAGCGGCGTCCGGGTAGGCTTGGATCTCCAGATAAGCACCCATCAGTGCTTGCCGGTGTTCCGTGCTCAGATCGACTTTGACCAGTTTCGCCGCGAAGATCAGCGCCTGTTCAGTCACCTGCCAGAAATCCGTGTAGCGCCCGTACAGGGTCCGTAACCAAGTGTACTCAAACTGGCGGGTGCGCCAAGCGTTGCCCAGCGCGGTCCCTTGAGCCGGAAAGAGCGTTGCGGCCAGCGCGAAGACGGGCCGAGGGTCAAAGATCGTGAAAGCGTCAAAGGCGATGGCCTTGATGCTCCGGTTCCCTGCCGCACGCGCCAGAGCGCTGACGCTCACAACACCGGCGGCAAAGCGTCCTGCTGTAAGTTGTAGAAATTGTCGTCGCCTCAGGGGCATAGACTCTCCTCTCAGCGTTTAAGGGCCAATCGGCAGAATCACGTTCGTTTACGGTGTTGTCCATCCGGAAGTCGAGCCCGGGGCCGGTCGCCGCTGATCGGTTCGGCCAGCAAAAACGCCTGCTTTGAAGCGCCCGTCCATCCGTGAGAATGCGATCACCGTAGAATCCAGACCGATGCCGATTATTACGATCCTCACTGATTTTGGCAGCGAAGACTACTTCGTCGGGGCGATGAAAGGGGTCATGCTCGCCCGCAACCCGCACGCCGTCCTCGTCGACGTCACTCACGGTATCCCTCCCCAGGATATCCGCGCGGGAGCCTTCACCCTGGCTGCCTCCTATCCCTATTTCCCGTCCGGGTCAATTCACCTGGCGGTAGTGGATCCGGGGGTAGGTTCCGATCGCCGGCCCCTGGTCATCGAAGCCGGAGGGCACCGGTTTGCCGGACCGGACAATGGCCTTTTTTCTCTCGTCCTGGACCACGACCCGGCCGCGCGCGTCCGGCACGCGACGAATTCAGAATTTTTCCTCGCAGCCCGAAGTTCGACCTTCCACGGTCGCGACATCTTCGCACCGGTCTGCGCCGCCTTGTCGCTCGGCGTCGCTCCGGAGCGGTTTGGCCCGATCGTGACTGATCCCGTCCGGTTTCGGTTTACGCAGGTTGAAGTCGCACCGAACGGAGCGATGCTCGGCGCGATTCTCCACGTCGATCACTTCGGAAATTGCGTCACCAATCTGACCTGGGATCTGGTCCGGGAAAAAGCAAGCGGCCGGTCCGTGCGCCTCCAGGTCAGGGAAGTCGTGATCGAACGACTCCTGACCTATTACGGTGAGGCGTCCGAGCGGCCGCTTGAACCTTTCCTGATCGTCGGCAGTGCAGGGTTTCTGGAGATTTCGCTCTGCTGCTCATCCGCCGCCCGCCAACTGAACATCGGGGCCGGAGAACCGGTCCGGCTGACCGTGGGAAATGGGTCGCCGGCTTAATCCGGCGGGTATCAAGCTTCACCCGGCACCCAGCACCCGACACCCGACACCCGACACTCCAATTCACTGCGCTTTATTCTGCTGCCAGGAGGACTCGATCGCCTTCGCGGCCTTCTCGGGCGTGGTGCGCCCATCGGCCAGATCCGCGCTTGTATCGTTAAACACCCGGCCGGTGTCGGGGCCCAGCAGTTGATCAATCGCGATCTCGATCCACTGCGACTGGTTGATTTGCTCGGCAATCCCCTTAAGGAACGGGTCCTGGATCGCCTCCGCCGTCCCTTTAACGGCCGGAATGAAAATCCCGGCGGCGGCTAGTTTGTCCTGGGTGTCCTTGCCCAACCAGACCTTCATGAAATCCACCGTCTCTTTCGGGGCCTGCTTGGTGACCAGATAGCCGTCCAGGCTTGCAAAAATGTCGTTGGCTTTTCCTTTGCCGCCCTTGACTTCGGGGAAGAAAAACCAGCCCAGCTTCTCGTTGGGCAACCCCTTTTTATCCGCCGAAGCGGCCCGGCCTTGGGTCAAGTCCCAGACGCCCATCAGGTGGAACGCGGCTTTGCCGTCATGGAAGGTGCCGGCTGCTTCGTCATAAGTGTTGGCCAAATAGCCTTTCTGGAAGGGTTGAAGGGCCGCGAACTCCCGGAAAAGCTGAAACGCTTTCACCACGTCAGGGTTGGCGAACCCGCCGTTCTTATCCTCATACACCGCCTGCATGCCGTCCTTTCCGAGAATGCGCATCATCAGCAGGGCGGTGTAAAAATGCAGGGGCCATTCATCCTTGCCGCCCGCCGCCACCGGGGTAACCCCGGCTGCCTGGCACTTTTTCACCGCGTCAACGAAGTCGTCCCAATACTGGATTTTAGTCGGGTCAACCCCGGCTTTCTGGCAGAGATCCTTGTTATACCAGAAGACCATCGGTGCCAGATCGGCGGGCAGACCGTACATTTTGCCGTTCACTGTGAAGTTCTGAACTCCGGCAGGATAGAATGTATCCTTAAACCCGCCTTCGCTGACCGCTTTGGTTATATCCTGGCAAATTCCCGAATTGATCTGTTCGTACATTACGCCGCCCCCCCAGCTATGAAACAAGCTGGGCCGATCCTTGGACTGGAGCAGGGTAGGCAGCTTGGCCTTGAACGCTTCGTTTTCCAGGTAGTCGAATTGGACTTTGACGCCGGGGTGAGCGCTCTCGTACTGCTGGGCTGCCCCTTTCCAGATTTCCAGAGTTTTGGGGTTGGATTGAAGGTGCAGGATCTTGATGACGGTTTCAGCCCAACCGGTCGACGACAGCGTTCCGAGAACGGCACAGAACAGAAAAGGCTTGATGTTCATTTTCATGATCATGAAGGGGGAAAACAGCCGCGCGTTGCGTGGCTGCAGGGAGCCTAACTTATAGAAATCGCGGATCAGATGCATAGTGGACGCCCGGCGAAGAAGAGCCCGTCTCGCGCCTCGGGTTCTTGAAAACCGGCAATTCACCACAAGGCTTGACGCGGCCGAGCCTTGCCGATCGACCGTGCAGCGCAGTTCACGCCTGGTGCCGGAAGAAAACCGGTTTCCGGCGCCTGCGATCTTCGTCAGGTACTCGCCAAAGCCCGCTCTTCTTCCCGGCGCTCAGGCCGCGGCGGCCGCGGGCCGAAAAATTTCATGATCAGCGAGAAGAACACCGGGGTAAACAGGATCCCGAATAAGGTCACGCCGATCATGCCGCTGAAACCCGCCGTACCGAGAACCTGGCGCATTTCGGCGCCCGCCCCCTTGGCCACCACCAACGGCACCACGCCGAGGATGAAGGCGAACGAGGTCATCAGGATCGGTCGCAGCCGCAAGCGGGCCGCCTCCAGGGCGGCGGTGCGGCGATCCTTGCCGGCGTCCAGTTGTTGTTTGGCAAACTCGACGATCAGAATGGCGTTTTTGCAGGCGAGACCGACCAGGACCACGAACCCGATCTGGGTGAAAATGTTGTTGTCCATCGCCCGGATCCGAATCCCGGTCAGCGCCGAGCACAAGCACATCGGTACGATCAGAATAATGGCCAGCGGCAACGCCCAGCTTTCGTACTGGGCGGCCAGGGCCAGGAACACGAACAACACGGCCAGCGGAAAGATGTAAACCGCGGTGTTGCCGGCCAGGATCTCCTGCAGGCTCAGTTCGGTCCATTCATAGCCGAACTGCGGGGGTAAATTCTCAGCCGCAAGGCGGTTCATGATTTCGATCGCCTGCCCGGAGCTCGTCCCCGGGCGGGTATTACCCGTGATGTCGGCGCTGGGGTAAAGGTTGTAATGCATCACCTTATCCGGGCCGTTCCGTTCCTGGACGTTCAGCAACGTACCCAAAGGCACCATGCTGCCCGTGTTGCTGCGCGCGTAGAGGCTTTTGATCTTCTCGGCCCGGTCGCGGAACTGCGCGTCCGCCTGCGAGTTCACCTGAAAGGTTCGGCCAAGGAAATTGAAGTCGTTAACGTAGGTTGATCCCAGGTAAGTCTGGAGAGCGCTGAACACCGACTCGACCGGCACATTCAGCGCTTCGGCCTTGTCACGGTCGATGTCGAGATAGAATTGCGGTACCCGGGTTCGGAAACTAGTAAAGAACCCGGTCAAGCCCGGTTCCTTTTGGGCCGTGGCAATCAGGTTGTCGGTGACCCGGGCGAGCGCCTCGAGTCCGGCAGCCCGGCGGTCCTGGACCTGCAGCTTGAAGCCGCCGGCATTGCCGATGCCTCGAACCGGAGGCGGCGGCACGACCAGAATCATCGCTTCCTGGATCTTGGCGGCCTGACCCTGCACCTTGCCCAGAATCGCAAGGCTCGTCTGGTCCGGGTGGGGCGTCCGTTCCTCGAACGGTTTCAGCGTCATGAACATCGAGACCGCGTTTGCGCGGTTGGAGCTGTCCAGAAAGGAGAGCCCCGGGATCGCCACGGTGTGCCCGACGCCCGGGGTGTGCAGGGCAATCTGTTCCAACTTATGGGTGACCGCTTCGGTCCGCTGCAGGGAGGCCCCATCCGGCAACATGCCGATGGCGACGACGTAACCTTGATCCTGAGCGGGGATAAAGCCGGTCGGGGTCGTTTTGAAGCCCAGTCCGGTCAGTACCAGCAGCCCCAGGTAGACGATGATGACCACGATGGCCAGCCGCAACAGGTGCCGCACCAGCCACGCGTACCCGCCCGCCATGGCCTGAAAACCCCGGTTAAACCCGTGGAAGAACCAGCCCAGCAGCAACTCGAGCACCCGCGTGAGCGGATCCGGCCTGGCGTCGTGTTTCCGAAGCAACAGCGCGGCGAGCGCCGGGCTCAGGGTCAAGGAGTTGAAGGCGGAAATGAGGGTAGCCACCGCAATGGTGAGCGCAAACTGGCGGTAAAACTGGCCGGTGATGCCGCTGATGAGCGCCGTCGGGATAAACACGGAACTCAGCACGACGGCGATCGCGACGACGGCGCCGCTCACCTCATCCATCGCCTTGTAGGTCGCTTCGCGAGGGGACAACCCGTGCTCGATCCAGCGCTCGACATTTTCAACGACCACGATGGCATCATCCACCACGATGCCGATCGCAAGCACCAGCCCGAACAGCGACAGGTTGTTAAGGGAAAAGCCGAGCGCCGCCATCACGGCGAAGGTGCCGACCAGCGAGACCGGCACGGCCAGCAGCGGGATGATGGTCGCCCGCCATGTCTGCAGAAAGACCAGCACGACGATGACGACCAGCACGATGGCTTCAAACAGGGTGTGGAACACGGCGTGCAGCGACTGCTCGATGAACGTCGTCGGGTTGTACCCGATCTCGTAACGGATGCCGGCGGGGAAACTCTTCGACAGCTCGTCAATTCGCTTTTCGACGGCGTGGGCGGTCCGCACCGCATTCGAGCCGGGCAGTTGAAAGATCGCCATGCCGGCCGACGGGCGCCCGTCCAGGAAACAGGTCGTCGAGTAGGTCTTCGCCCCCAATTCGGCGTGTCCGACGTCGCCCAGACGAACCAGTTGCCCGTTCGAACCCCGTTTAACGATGATGCGGTTGAACTCCTGCGGGGTCGTCAGGCGCCCTTTGGTATTAATCAGCAGTTGGAAAGGGGTACCGGGCGGCGCGGGCGGGGCCCCGATCGTGCCCGCCGCTACCTGCACGTTCTGGGCCTGAATTGCCGAGTTGACGTCGTCCACCGTCAGGCCGCGCGCGTACATCCTGGCCGGGTCCAGCCAGATGCGCATGCTGTACTGGTCGGAGCCGAAGATGCGCAGGTCGCCAACGCCCTCGACGCGCTTGAGCGGGTCCTGCAGTTGCAGCACGGCGTAGTTGCTCAAATAAAGGGCGTCGTAGTTGGGGTCATCCGAAATGAGGTTGATGACCATCATGATGTCGGGCGACTGCTTCTGAACCGTAACGCCGAGCGCTCTCACCTCAGCCGGCAGTTGCGGCTGAGCGATCGCGACCCGGTTCTGAACCAGCACCTGCGCCATGTTGAGGTCGGTGCCCAGGTTGAACGTGATCGTCAGCTGCATCTGGCCGTTGGAGGCGCTGGTCGACGACATGTAAAGCATGTTCTCCACCCCGTTGACCTGCTCTTCGATGGGAGTCGCAACGGTTTCGGCCAGCACCTGCGGATCCGCGCCGGGGTAGAGGGCGGTCACCACTACGGTCGGCGGCGCGATTTCAGGGTACTGCGCCTGCGGCAGGATAAAGAAAGAAAGGGTGCCGAGGATAACGATGATGGTCGAGACAACGGTCGCGAAGATCGGCCGGTCGATGAAGAAATGGGCGAATTTCATAGGGATGCTGCCTGCCGTTAAACCAGCTACCGGTGCGACCCGCCGCTCCGGGGCGGGTTCGCACCGGGACCGGCAGCGGCAGGAGCGCTCGAAGCCACCACCCCCGTCTCTTCCGCCGAAAGGTAGTTCTTCATGTCTCCCTGTTCAGGGGTCAGGGGCGCACCGGGCCGGACCTTGACGATCCCGTCGACCACAACCCCATCGTCCGGTTTGAGCCCTTCGCGCACCACCCGCAGACCGTCTACCAGCGGACCCAGCGTGACCCGGACCTGGTTCGCCTTTTTGTCCGGAGTGACCACAAAAACAAATTTCAGGCCCTGGTCGGAAATTACTGCCTGGTCGGCGATCAGGAGGGCGTCGTACGGCTGGCTGGTCGGGACCCGGACCCGCACGAACATGCCCGGAAGCAGGATGCCGTCCGCATTAGAGAACTTGCCGCGGATCTGCAGCGTGCCGGTTGCGGGATCGATCTTGTTATCGATGAAATCGATCACACCCTGATAGTTAAAATCCTTCTGGTCGCCCAGCGCAATCGAAATAGGCACCTTGGATTGGCGGGCGTCCGGAACTGAGCCCTTCGCGATCAGTTGTTCGTAGCGCACCACGGTGTTTTCGTCGACCTCGGCGTAGGCGTAAATCGGGTCCACGCTGACGATGTTGGTCAGCGTCGTCTGGTCGGCTTGAACCAGGTTGCCGACGGTGACGAGCTGGCGGCTGATCCGGCCGGCCACCGGCGCCTTGATCTGAGTGAAACCGAGGTTCAGCTGCGCGGCATTCACCGCAGCCTGCGCCGCCAGAACCTGCGCGTCGGCCTGGTTTTTCTGCGCGACCGCCGTGTCGTAATCCTGGGTGGCAATGACGTTTTTGGCGCGCAGATCCTGGGCGCGGGCGAAGTTGGCCTCACCAAGCTTCTGTTGGGCCTCGGCCTGCCGGAGGTTGGCGGTTGCCTGGTCCAACGCCGCCTGGTAAGGCCGGGGATCAATGACCAGCAGCAGGTCGCCTGCCTTGACGAGGTCACCCTCCTTGAAGACGATCCGGTCGATGTAGCCGCTTACCCGGGGCCGGATGTCAACGTTGTCAACCGCCGCCATCTGCCCGGTAAAGTCAGCATGATCGACGATCGTTTTTGAGACCGGCTTCGCAACGGTGACGGCCGGAGGAGGCATCGCCGGCGGGCCGGCCGGAGGCTTGGCGCATCCGGCCAGGCACGTGATCAGGGTAGCCATCGCCAGGGACACCCGTTGCATCCTGAAACGCGCACGTGCCTCACTTGATCGGCACCGGCCGGGAAAAGCGGAAATGATGTGTCGCATGGATTCGGAGCTCGCGACCTGGAATTGAAGCCGCCCCGCCGCCGCTTTCAAGCTTCGGTTAGCCATTACTTACTCATACGCGCCCGGCCGGCCCGGCGGTATATATATCTAAGTATCTATGCAGGACACCCCGCTTCAGAACGGTGGCGTCGCTCCACCTGTTGATTCGCCAGCCAGACTACGAATGGCTTCACGCGGTCACACGGCGACCACGGCGGGGCTGGCGGGCACGACGTAAGAGTTCACACGGCGAACACGGCGACCACGGCGGGAAGAGGGAACAGTTCGGGGTCCGGGGTTCGGAGACGTCGTATCACCGGGTCCAGTCGTCTGCCGGAGCACGGTGGGAAGACGGAATCCTCCGCAGAACCCGCAGAAAGACAGTCCCGAATACTGAGCTTGACACCGGCAGGCGGCCATCAGGATGCCGCTCCGAACGCCGGATGCCGAACCTTCATTCCATGCCGGCCGGCTGAGGAGTTGCCGGGCGTCTCTGGCCGGTGATCGCGGTAATCAGAGCAAGTAGCCAGCTGATGAGCGCCGGACTGATGTCGGCCAAATCAAGCGGTTCCCCCAGTTTGACCTTCCTGGCGAGCGGCATTGAGAAGTACGTCGCCACCGCCGCGAATAGCACAACTCCGATCGAGGATTTATTGCTCATGCGGAGTCTTTCTCTGACTGATGCGTTAAGGCAAAAGAAATATGCTTACCTGACGCTCTTTTAAGCCTGCGGCAGTAAGCCGCAACGCGCAAACGAAGGAAACAGGGCCATCAGACCTGCGGTCCGCGCGGGGGCCGGGGAATGTAAAAGGCAAGGGTGGGACTGGCTGGTCCGAATGCGTGAGCAAGCTCATGGATAGCGCACGGGGCATCGGAACCGCGGGTTGAAGCAGTGGTGCGGGTGCTGTGGGCGGGCAAGGCAGCGGGGGAGAGGGCAGCGAGCATCAGCATCAGAGAAGGAAGGCGAAGCAAGGAATTCATGGCCTCTCTAATCGGATACTAAAATTTAATATTTATAATAAAAATTATATTAATAAGAGAAACAAGATGGGCTAATCCGCCCCGCGATGCTCATTCTCGCAAGGATTAGAGATGGTCTACTGCGCATATTTGTAGTAATCTCTGCTCAATTCTGATGATCGTTCCGACTTCGTCCCGACTGCTGAGATGGGCCTTTATCGCCGCATCCATCGTTCTGGTGGCGGATGTACTGGTCTGTCTGCTCTCCGTGCACCGTTTTTTTCAGGATATAGAATTCGCCGAAAGATCTGATATTTTCCTCGACGAGGTGAACCACACGCTCGCGCTGATCAAGGATGCGGAGACGGGCCAGCGCGGTTACCTGCTCACCGGCGACGAGCGGTTTCTGGAGCCGTACCGCGCTGCGATGAGCGGCCTGGATGAGCAGCTTGCAAAGTTAATGCAGCAGACAACCGGCATCTTCCGCAACTCCCGGGATCAGGTTGCCCGGTACGAGCAACTGGTCCGGGAAAATCTCGGCTCGCTGGCCAGCGTCATTGAAGCGCGGCGCCAGGGGCATCCGCCGGCTCTCGACACGTTGTATCAAAGCAAGCAGCTGACCGATGAGGTGCGCGCGCAGGCGTCGCGTCTGATTGCGACGGAGCGCGCGGGTTTGTCTGCGCGCAATGAAGAGGCCCTCGACAACCTCCATTGGACTTACGGCAGCTTTGCGGGGGCCGCGGTGCTGAATCTGGTCCTGCTGGCGGTCCTTTGGTGGACCGTGCAGTGCGAGCGTTCCGCCCGCACCGAAGCGGAGCGTGCCAACCGCCTGAAAGACGAGTTTTTGGCCACCCTCTCCCACGAACTGCGTACCCCGATCCACGCGGTGCTGGGCTGGACGGCCGTGCTGAGCAACGAGCGCTTTGACGACCTGCAGGAGATCCGCCGGGGGCTTAGGGTCATCGAGCAGAACGCGGAAGCCCAGGCGCAGCTGGTCGAAGAACTCCTAGATCTCTCACGCATCATTGCCGGCCGTTTGCACCTGGAATGCCAGCCGGTCGATTTCGCCGCGGTGATTCAGGCCGCCATTGCCACGGTGCAGGTTACGGCCGAGAAAAAGGGCGTGCGCCTGACCGCCGAGTTGCCGTCCACGGACGGCGCGGTCTGGGGTGACCCGGCGAGGCTGCAACAGGTCGTCTGGAACCTGTTAATCAACGCCATCAAGTTTACTCCTGCCGGCGGGGAGGTCGCGGTGGCGCTGCGGAAGGCGGATCATCTCGTCGAGCTGACCGTGCGCGACAACGGCATAGGCATCAGGCCGGAAATGTTGCCGCACCTCTTTGAGCGCTTCCGACAGGGGGATAGTTCGCTCACGCGCCGTTACGGCGGCCTGGGTATCGGCCTGGCGCTGGTCAAGAGCCTGGTCGGCATGCAGGGCGGCAGCATCCAGGCCTACAGCCGGGGCGAAGGCCACGGGGCCACTTTCACCGTGCGCTTGCCCCTGGCCGACTCCGCAACGCCCTCGGTACCCCAGTTTACGCCTCTCTGGCGGGGAGACCCGGCGCGAACCCTGTCGCAGCAGCTCTGAAGGCCTCGCCGGGCTTCGGCCGTTGACGAAGCGCGGCGATCATCCAGGCGTTGACCGCGAGGATCACGGGGATCACGGGCATCGCGTGCGCCGTTTCGCGGTGGCCGCTGCCGGCATTTTGGCATTCCTTCACGGTTTCAGCACGACCTTGATGCAGCCGTCTTTTTTATCGCGGAAGGTCTTGTAGGCCTCGGGACCTTGCTCGAGCGGCAGCCGGTGGGTGATGATGAAGGAAGGATCGATCTCGCCCGCCTGGATCCTGCGCAGCAGAGGTTCGGTGTAACGTGGGACGTGCGTCTGGCCCGACTTGAGGGTTAGCGCCTTATTCACGATCGCCCCGAAAGGAATCTTGTCGGGAAAACCGATGTACACCCCTGGAATGGAGAGGGTGCCGCCCTTGCGGCAACAGACGATGGCTTCGCGCAGCACATGGGGCCGGTCGGCGGCGATGGCCACCACCGCCTTGGCTTTGTCAAGCATCGCCGGCAGGGTGCTGCCGGCGTGCGCTTCGCACCCGACGGCGTCGATGCAGCGGTCCGGCCCGCGTCCCCCGGTCATGTCCATGAGATGATCATAGACGCTTTCCTTTTCGAAGTTGATCGTCTCCGCCTTGCCGTGCTCCCGGGCCATCTGCAGGCGTTCTGGTTCCCGGTCGATGGCGATCACCCGGCCGGCGCCGAGCATCCAGGCGCTCTTGATGCAGAATTGTCCCACCGGCCCGCAGCCCCACACGGCGACGGTGTCGCCGGGTTCGATGTCGGCGTTCTCCGCCGCCATGTATCCGGTCGGGAAGATATCGGACAAAAACACCACCTGTTCATCCGTCAGGCCTTCCGGAATTTTGATCGGACCGACGTCGGCGAACGGTACCCGGAGGTATTCGGCCTGGCCGCCGGGAAAACCGCCCAGCATATGAGAGTAGCCGAAGAGACCGGCCGGAGATTGCCCCAGGACCTTCGCAGCCATCTCCTTGTTGGGATTTGAATTGTCGCAAAGGGAGAACAGCGTCCGTTCACAGAACCAACAGTGACCGCAACAGATGGTGAACGGCACGACTACGCGATCGCCCACTTTTAGTTTCCGGACGTCGCGTCCGGCCTCGACGACTTCGCCCATCGGTTCGTGGCCGATCACATCGCCCTTTTCCATGGTCGGCATAACGCCGTCATAGAGGTGAAGGTCGGAGCCGCAGATCGCCGTGGTGGTGATCTTGACGATCACGTCGGTCGGATGAACGATTTTCGGGTCGGGAACTGTATCGATTCGCACGTCTTCTTTGCCGTGCCAGCAGAGCGCTTTCAATTGATGGATTTTTCCTTTCTTCAGTTGGGGAGCCGATGATTTTTCTTCCGGTACGTTTTAAAAATCGCACCGGAGGCCGGGGGCGGGCTGCCAAGGCGGTCTGGAAATTTTGCCGCCTGGGGCGATCCGGCGTAAAAACGCGGTAAAGGGACCCGACGCACTTTTATGGCAGGTGTGGCCGGGCGCGCGGGAGATGGAGCGGGTGACCGGACTCGAACCGGCGACAATCTCGTTGGCAACGAGATACTCTACCAACTGAGTTACACCCGCGTCTCGAAGACTAGGCCGCGACAATAACGGGCCTATCCTTGTTGTCAATACCGGAATGCTCTCGTATTAACCTCGTTTAGATTCCGTTCCGTGGCGGTCCGGCAATTTTGCCGGACCATGGCACCTGGGTCGTGGCCGTTCCGGTGTTGATGCCCGCAGCGTGAGGGCCACAGCTGCGAAATCATTTATGAAAACTTCCAAGCTCATCATTGTCACTCTCTTCGTCGGTTCACTCGGTTTGGCGGCGCAAGCGGCCGACACCTACCAGATCGATCCGGTACATTCCTCAGTCGTGTTCAAGGTCCGTCACCTGAACGTCACCGATTTTTACGGCCGCTTCAACGATGTGACCGGGACCGTGACCCTCGACCCGTCCAACCCGGCCGCAGATTCACTCGATCTGGAAGTCAAGAGCGACAGCATCGATACCCACACTGAAAAGCGTGACCAAGTTCTCAAGGGCCCTGATTTTTTTAACGTCAAACAATTTCCGACCATCGCGTTCAAGAGCGCGAAAATCGAAAAAGCGGGGGACGACACCTATAACGTTACCGGCAATCTGACGCTACGCGGTGTGACCAAGCCGTTGACCCTCGAGTTTAAGATAACCGGCGAAGGCAAGGGCATGAAAGACGAGTATCGCGCCGGCGGGGAGACCCAGTTCACGATCAGACGCGGCGACTTCGGCATGACGTATATGCCCGGCATCGCTGGGGATGACATCACGCTGATCATCAGCCTTGAAGGGATCAAGAAGTAAGCGGCTTCGTTTACTTTTCCGGAGGTTAAGAAAACGGATGGCCTTGCTTCACCAGATGCTGCCTGCAGTCATCGTCGCCCTCCTGGTGGCGACGGCCGTTTGCGCCGTGGGGCTGGGGTGGCCGGGCCGGGGCGCCACGGCGGTGCTCGTGCCGTGCGCCTCGGGTCTGGGGTACATTTGCGGTCACTTCATGGCCACGGGTTGGACGGGTTTTCCTCCCCTCGATACAACCAACTGGCTGCCCTATTTTGCGCTTGCGGCCGCGGTGCTGGGAGTCATCCACGAAAGGTTTTCTGCTCCGGCCTGGGTCCGCCTGCTCGCGTTCGCGTTGTTCTCGGCCGGGGCGATGGCCTTGTTGTTGATGCCCAAGCTGCAAAGGGAATGGACCATCGGCCAGGCCCTGGTCTGGGTAGCGTGCCTGGCCGCCGCGACCGTGGTCCTGGGCGTCATGTGCGATGGGCTTTGTCGGTATTCCCCGACACCCGTTGCCGCGCCGTTGTTCCTGCTGATTCCGTGCGCCGGAGCCGCAGTTGCTTTGATGCTATCGGGCAGCATGTTGCTGGGGCAGCTGGCCGCAGTGTTGGCGGCGGCCATCTTCGGCAGCGTCATTCCCGCTCTGCGGCATATGGCAGTCGGTAAAGGGGTCGCGCCGGTCTTCGCGACGTTGCTTGCCACGCTGATGGTGAGCGGTTGTTTTTTTGCCGAACTGCCGGTCGCAAGCGCTTTGCTGCTCGCCGCCGCACCCGCCCTGGCCTTGGTGCGCACCGGAAAACTATCCGTGCGCTGGGCCGTGGCGGTGCGGGCCGGTTTGGTGGCGGCGGTGGTAGCCGCCGCCTTGATCACTGCCTTCCTGGCTTCACCGCCGCTGGAGTATTAGCCACGTGGGGCTTCGCTCACACGGTCACA
>JAFBAP010000072.1 GCA_019247695.1 Verrucomicrobiota bacterium
ATGCCTTTTTCGAACGTGGCGACGGAGTTTCTCCAGGAGGTCGCCGAGCAAACCAGAGAGTCCTGCTCAGCATCCGTCTTGGACGGTCCGGACATCGTGTATGTGGCCCGGGTTGCGGCCCAGCGTATCCTGTCGATTTCCCTTTCAATCGGCGCTCGGCTGCCGGCCTATTGCACTTCCATGGGGCGCGTCCTGCTGGCGGCACTCCCCGGACCTGAGCTTGAAAGTTATCTTTCGACGGTCCAGCTGCGCCGGCGAACGCCGCAGACCATCACCGACAAAGAGCGTTTGCGCCAGATTCTACACGAAGTACGTCTAGAGGATTACGCCCTGACCGACGGCGAGCTGGAGGAGGGATTGCGCTCTATCGCGGTGCCGGTACGTTCGAGCGGGGGGCGCGTGGTCGCTGCCATAAACGTGAGTACGCAGGCGGGAAGGGTGAACAAAAGTCAGATGCTGAAGGAGTTTTTGCCGATTCTTCGCAAAGCGGCACAGCGCATCGGCACGGTTCTTCCTCCGTAAGTGCCAGACGGAACAAAGGAAACTCCAGTTGATACTTTCGATCTGCCTAATGCAGAGCATTTTTAGCGTGGCGGCGCGGCGAGCCGCCCCCGAAATCTTCGGGAAAGTCTTTCGCGCGGCGCCGCCACGCTAGAAATGCTCTGCATTAGATGGCCGTCGAAATGGTATGACTTCTCTGCGACCTGTTTTTTTAAGAATGGTAGTGGGGCCACGGTCGCCGCGCGGGGCGCAGGCCAATCAGTAGCAACAACTTTGACAGATGAACCGCTAGTGCCCTAACGGTTTTGTCGTGCCGACATTAGAGATTGCGGACTGGGGGTGCACGGCTTGTTTGACGAGCAGCGCAATACATGAAACGACTCCGGCGACCGCAACCACCGCGAAGATGCCGCCAAACGTAAAGTGCCGCCGCGTCAGTTCGGCGACCAAGAACGATCCGGCGATTCCGCCGAACCGGCCGATGCCGAGCATCCACGCGACGCCGGTGCCTCGCCCCTGGGTCGGGTAGAACGCGGCGGCCAACGCCGGCAGCGACGACTGCGCCGTATTCATGAGCACGCCCGCAACGAATACGATAATAACCAACCAACCGAGGTTTCCGACGGCTTGGCCAATTCCAAACACGTTGATCGCGGTCAACGCAAAGCATGCTGCGATGACCCGATTCGGATTGAATCGGTCCATCAAGAGGCCGCAAACCACTGCACCTACGCCTCCGAGCGGAAACAGCGCCGAAATCAGCGTGGCGTGCTGAGGACTCAAGCCCGCTTCCTTGAGCAGGACGGGCATCCAGTTGATCGACGCATAAAAGATGACGAGCCCCATAAAGTAAGCAAGCCAAAGCATGATCGAGCCGACGATGTAGGCGCGGGAAAGCACAACCCGAATGCCGCCCTCCCCGGCAGCAGCCGGCGCTTGCTCCGTCATGAAGAACGATCCCGCGCCGGCTGCACTACTGGCAATTCGGCTCAGGGTGGCACGTATCTTTTCGACCGGATACCCATTTGCCACCATATAGCGGACCGACTCCGGGAGCGTGATCAGCAGCAGAACCGAGAGCAACAGAGGGGCGCTGCCGCCTAGAAGAAGGACGCTGCGCCATCCGAATTGCGGAATCATCCACGCCGCGAGAAAACCGCCAAAAGCCGCGCCAAGAGGAAAACCGCAAAACATAAGGTTGGTCAACGTCGCCCGCCAGTGATCCGGACAATACTCGCTCATCATTGTTACCGCGTTTGGCATCGCCGCTCCCAGTCCGAGCCCAGTGACAAAGCGCAGTGCCGTCAGTTGGACAAGACTGGCCGAGAAGGCGGAGGAAAAACACGCGATACCAAAGATCAGGACCGAGATGATGAGCAGCACGCGCCTTCCCAATCGGTCCGAAAGCGGACCAGCCAGGAGCGCCCCGAACGCGAGTCCGAACAATGCCGCGCTCAGAACCGGCGCGAGTGCCGGTTTGCTGATGTTCCATTCGGTTGTCAGCGACGGGGCGATGAACCCGATTGCGGCCGTATCGAACCCGTCCAGCAAGACGATAACGAAGCACATTGCAAAAATGAGCCACTGAAACCCGGAGAACGGGTGCTCATTGATGAATGTCTGAACATTGACAGTTGGGCTTTTGCTCACCATTTCCACCTTTCAGCTTTTTAGCGCCGCTCGGGCGACTCCGCTACGTGCGTCGTGGATACATGCATGCGAACGCTCGCACTCAATCGATCGGAAGCCCGACATAATTCTCAGCAAGGGCCGTCGCTCCGGCACGTGAGCTGGTCACGTAATCCAGTTCGGTCGACTGCAGGCGCTGCTGGAACTCGTCGGACCCGGGAAACGTGTGCAGCATGGAAGTCATCCACCAGGAAAAGCGGGTCGCTTTCCATACGCGCCGCAGGGCAGTCGCGGAGTATTGTTCAAGCAGATCGCTGCGGTTGGATTTGTAGTAAGCGATGATGGCCCGAGCGAGAATCTGTGCATCGCTGGCAGCAAGGTTGAGCCCCTTGGCCCCGGTGGGCGGCACCACGTGCGCTGAGTCGCCAGCGAGAAATAGGCGGCCATAATGCATCGGCTCGACGACAAGGCTGCGCATGCGAATCACCGACTTGCTGAAGATCGGCCCTTCCTTGGGCGCCCAGCCGTCCTTAGTCTCCAGCCGGGCCCGAAACTCGGTCCAGATGCGTTCGTCGGACCAGTGGTCGGTCTTCTCGTCGGGCGAGCACTGAAGGTACATACGCTGGACATCCGGCGAGCGCGTGCTCACCAGCACGAAGCCGCGCTTGTGCATGCAGTAAATCAACTCATCAGACGAGGGCGGCGCCTTGCATAGGATTCCGAACCAACCAAACGGATAAAGGCGTTCGTAGACGTTCAGCTCACCGGGGGGAATGGACGGCCGGCAAATCCCCTGCGTCCCATCACAGCCGGCGATAAAATCGCAGGTGATTTCATCGACTTGGCCTTCTTTGTTGCGGCAGCGGATTTTGGGCGCGGCGCTGTCCAGATCATAGACGCTAACATCCCTGGTCTCAAAGCGGATATCGCCGCCGGTCGCCAGCCGTGCCTTGATGAGGTCCTTGTTTACGTCGTGCTGGGCATAGATCATGACCGACTTGCCGCCCGTGAGCGACGGAAAGTCGATGCGCTCGTCCCGGCCATTAAAGCGGAGGATGATCCCCTTGTGACGAAAACCTTCTTTCATCATCCGATCGCCGGCGCCGATCTCGTTCATAAGATCGACCGTGCCCTGTTCAAGCACGCCCGCCCTGATGATGGCTTCGATGTCGTCACGGCTGCGTCTTTCGAGAACCACCGACTCGATGCCTTGGAGGTGCAGGATGTGAGACAACAAGAGGCCAGCCGGCCCGGCACCGACAATTCCGACTTGAGTACGCACGATTCGTCAGCCTTTTTCCTGCATCGAGAGTTCGAGTTCCTTCAGCACCTCCTCGGCGCAATGGTACGCAGCGTTGGCCGCCGGGAGCCCGCAGTAAATCGCCGAATGCAGAAAGAGCTCCTTGAGCTCCGGCACGCTCACGCCGTTGCGGATCGCCGCTTTGACGTGCATTCGAAACTCTGCCTCACGGTTGAGCGCGGTTAAGAGCGCCAGCGTGATCAGGCTGCGAACCCGCAACGATAGCTCCGGGCGCGTCCAGATTTCACCCCAGGCATATCGGGTGATAAAATCCTGGAACGCCTCATTGAACTCGGTCAGACGCGCTTGAGTACGATCGACGTGCTCGTCCCCCAGCACGGTACGCCTCATCTTTTCTCCCAGAGCATGCCGTTCAGCTTCGTTCATGGTCGCAAGTTGATTCAGGTTGTCAAAAATCTGTCGAGGTGCTCAGTGAATTCTGCGGCTGCCTCGGTGCAGCACAAATGCGCTGACTCAAGGACAAGCAGTCGTGAACCCTGGATTTTTCGGTTTAAAAATTGCGCGGCAGCCAAAGTCGTGGCCTGGTCTTCGGTCCCGGCGATAATTAAAGTCGGCGCCTTTATCCGCTCTACGTCCTCGCGAAGATCCGCGTCCCGGATCGCCTGACAACAACCGATATACCCTTCCGGAGAGGTTTGCCTCAAAGCCTCCGCTAAGAAGGCGACAGTCGAAGGGTGCATCCCGCGGAAACGGTTAGTGAACCAACCCTCCAACACCTCATCAACCACCGCCGGCATCCCCGCGTTCGCTACCTCCTGAATGCGCCGGTCATATTTTGCATGGGTTCCGATTTTTGCTGCAGTATTGCTCAGGACCAGTTTTCCGGTGCGTTCAGGGTAGTAAACGGCCAGGTATTGACCGACCAGGCCGCCCATCGAAACTCCGCAAAAATGCGCTCTGGCAACGCCCAGTTCGTCGAGTAAGGCCACCACATCCGAAGCCAGCATGGAAATCGTGTAAGGGCCATGATTGGCCGATGATTGGCCATGCCCACGGGAATCGTACCGCAAAATCCGGAACGACCTTTGCAGCACTTCCACCTGACGGTCCCAAAGCGCCAGGTTCGTTCCCAAGGCGTGTGAAAACACCAACACAGGGTAGTCGGGCGGCCCGGCGAGTTCGTAGTAAATTGATGTGTCTTTTTTCAAAATCATCCGGGCGCCCGGGTTCAGCCGCGCCGCTGGGCTAACACGCGATTGATCAGTTCATCGGTCAGCTCCTCTCCCTGCTCTGGGGAGAAGAGGCGATCGAGCCCGCCGGAGGCCAGCAGGTTTACTACAACGGGATCTTCTTCCAGCACCTTGCGAAGATGCAAGCCGGTTTGCCGGGTTTTTTGGCTGGCGCGTGTAACCAGCCCGTGAGCCGCCGATTTGCTCATGGATTTTGCCAGCTCGATGGAGATATTTTCAGCAAAGATCAATCCGTTGGTTAAGTCGATATTCGCGCGCATGCGTTCCGGGTGGATTTGGAGTCCGGAAACGAGTTCCAGCGCGTGAGCCGCGGATCCTCCCACTGCGCGGATGATCTCCGGAAACAGAACCCACTCCGCGTGCCACCCGCCGGGGGATCGCTCATGCTCGTGCACCATGGACGTCAGTAGCGCCCCCGCCAGGGCCGGTATCCGCTTCGCATTCGCCAGGATTTTGGTTGGCGCGATCGGGTTCTGCTTATGGGGAAGGGTCGAAGAACCGCCGCCGCCTGACCCGAGGTCCTCGGCCACTTCGGCAACTTCAGTTTGCATCAGCAGAACGACGTCTTGGGCGATCTTCGCCAACGCGGCTCCGGCGAGCGCCAGGTCCATACCGAGCCGGCCGATGCGATCGCGCTGGGTATGCCAGGGAACTTCCGGCGCTGTCAGGTCAAGTTTGCGAGCCAGCGCCTCCAGGATCTCCAATCCTTTCGGACCACTGGCAGCAAGACTGCCAACCGCGCCCCCGAATTGAACAGCCAGGCTTGTTGCCGCACCCTGCTGCAGCATTCTGCGGCAACGAGCGATCCCGTCCAGCCAACCGGCAGCTTTGAGGCCAAACGAGATGGGCCGCGCGTGCTGCAACAATGTCCGGCCCGGCAAAAACGTCCGGCGCTGCTGTTCGATCAAACTGATAAGGCGTTCCTCGATGCTTAGCAGGTCGGCAATTACCAATTCCACAGCCCTTTTCGTACACAGCATCAACCCGGTGTCGATGACATCCTGGCTGGTCGCTCCGAGGTGCACGTATTTTGCCGCGTCGGGATCCGTTGCCGCTACGCGTTTCCCGATTGCTTTTACCAACGGAATCGCGGGATTCCCATCCCGCTCGGCGGAGCGCAGGAGGTCCTCGACATCAACGAATTGCAGCGAACAACAGTCTGCAATGACGGATGCGGCCTTTTCGGGGACCAATCCCAGATCGGCTTGCGTTGCGGCCAACGCCGACTCAAACCTCAACATGGCTTCGATCAGAGCCTGATCCGAGAGCAGCGCCTCGATTTCCGGCGAGGTGAATAAGCTGTCAAACATGCTTACCGGCTTTCTGAACGGGCCGTCAAAGGTCGAAGAAGACCGTTTCGTTTTCTCCCTGCAGGAAGATGTTCCACTCGTAACGGTGCGGTTGAGCCGGGTCGGCTTTGGCCAGCAGCGAGTCGCGACGGCGAGGCTCGATGGAACGAAGCACGGGATCTTCGCCATTTCCGGGTTCGTCGCTAAAGTAAATGCGTGTAATCAAGCGATAGAGTAGCCCACGCATGAAAATTGAAACCAGAATGTGGGGCGCCTGGCGCGCAGACGTCTCTGCCTGGACCGCGCCCGGCTTGATGGTCCGAACGCGGAACCGGCCGGCCTCGTTGGTCGGTACCCGACCAAAGCCAAAAGAATCTTCGAACGGCTTCTTTTGAGGTTGATCCATATACCGGCCGAAGCTATCCGCCTGCCATAATTCAAGAACCGCGTCCGGCACAGGGGTAAGATCCGCGTCAAAAACGGTTCCGGCGATTTCGATGACTTGACCCGGAATATCCGGCTTCGTCAAATCATCCCGATAAATAGCTTCCAGGCCGATTTTGAAGTATGGCCCGACCGTCTGATAAGTGGTCACAGAGAGAATCTGTGGAACTGCTTCTCCGAGCGACTCATGATTCTTTTGGTCGGTCATGGCTTGTGCTCCATCGGAGTTTCCTGACGGCCGCGCAGCACGATATCGAACCGGTAGCCGAGGGCGTATTCCGGGACGGTCGTTTCCCAGTCGAACAAGGCGATCAGCCGTTCCCGCGCCGTCTGGCTTCTGACGCTGTTGAATATGGGATCGAACGGCAGGAGCGGGTCGCCAGGAAAATACATCTGGGTGATCAAGCGCGTCGCAAACGCCGGCCCGAAAACCGAGAAATGGATATGCGCTGGACGCCATGCATTGTGATGGTTGCGCCATGGGTATTCGCCCGGACGAATGGTTTCGAACGCAAAGCGTCCTTCCGTGTCAGTAACCAGCGACGCGCAGCCGATGAAGTTAGGGTCGAGCGGGGCATTATGCTGATCGCGGGCGTGAAGGTAACGACCGGCAGCGTTGGCCTGCCAGATCTCCACGAAAGTCCCGGCAACGGCCCGGCCATCTTCGTCCAGAACCCGTCCGCTGACCAGGATCCGTTCGCCGAGAGCCTGCCCGTGCGGGCCTTTGGTCAGGTCAACGGGCCGGATACTTTCCGGCGGCGCGAAGATGGGACCGGTAAGTTCCGAGATTGTTTGCGGCAGATGGACCAGGGGCTGGCGAGGTGATCGCTTAACGGAGGAGACGTAGGAAGGGCAAAGATTAGGCGGCAGAACACCGTCCTGAAAATGTCGATAAAGCGGGCGGGTTGGGGGCGAATCGAAGACATTCATAAGAGGCTCAGTGGCGCACGTCTGTACGATTATCGCACTAATGTGCGGTTATTGAATTAAAACTTGCGGTTCCTCCTTGTCAAGACGCTCCGCGACAAAACCTGCTCGTCAGGAACCGCTGGTGGAATACCTTAAGCGGCAATGATGTGAAACCCGGCGGCAACGAGGTGGATTTTCCTGGGCATCTCACCCATCCTCTCAGGCCCAACGGGCCTGCAGAACTTAGCCGAGGGCTTACCCCACTGCCATTTAGTTAAGGGCCGGTGGATGGGGGCGCTTTCGTCCCGGGATCAGGGACGCTTGCTCGTAGCCAGGGCCTTCAGGCCCGCGAAGGGCCTTTCTTGAGCTTTAACCAATGTGCTCATCGAACAATCCAAGGAAAAATGACCCTGATCGTACCGATCAAGTCTCAATCATACCCTTGCGATGTCCATCAAGGTAAAACTTTGTCCTAGGCCCAACGGGCCGGCAGAACATAGCCCAGGGTTTACCCTGGGAAACCGTCAAATTACGATCGAGCCCTGAAAGGGCGGCAGAACCCGCGAGCGACGCCTTCTGCCGCCCCTTCAGCAAACCCAACCCGGCGGGGCGGGCGTTTGTCAGGACGGGCGTACAGGCGCGACGCCTTAGGAGGGCTACTCGGAATTTTACGGTTACCCAGGGTAAACCCTGGGCTATGTTCTGCCGGCCCTTCGGGGCTGAAAGGCGGTCGAAATTCCCTTAAGGCACCTGTCTAAATTGGTGTAAGACCCGTTCGACAGACTGCGCAGCATCCTCCGGCGCCCCCATCCGCCGACCTTTAACTAAATGGCAGTGGGGCTTACCCTGGGAACGCACCCCTCCACACGATCGAGCCCTCCTAAGGCGTCACGTCCGTACGCCCACCTTGACAAACGCCCGCCCCGCCGGGTTGGGTTTGCTGAAGGGGCGGCGCAAGCCGCCGCTCGCTGGTTCTGCCGGCCCGATGGGCCTAAGACCGATTCAACGACGTACGGAGCATTATCCGGCGCTGGTGCCCCATGGGCCGACATTCTACCGAACTAACGGTCCGAATGGTATAAGGCGGGTGTATTGAAGTTTAACAGATTGACCTGCGGACCGCGGGGTCCATGCGTAACGGCTCGTAAGCATCCTGCTTGTATTTCTCAGCCGGCAGCCATTATGATTCCGGAAATCCCCCAATGACAAGAATGAGGCCGATTGTCTACGTTCTGAACGGACCAAATTTGAATCTCCTCGGCAGCCGGCAGCCCGAAATCTATGGCCGCGAGACACTGGCGGACGTAGAGGCCGCGTGCCGGCGTATAGGCGCCGATCTGGGCCTGGAGATCGAGTTTCGCCAGACCAATGCCGAGTTCCAGCTCATCGACTGGATCCACGAGTCGCGCAAGCGCGCCGCCGGAATCGTAATTAATCCTGCCGCCTTAACTCATACCTCGGTCGCCGTATTGGATGCGCTGAACGCGTGCGAATGCCCTATCCTTGAGGTGCATATCTCTAACATCCATAAGCGCGAAGAATTCCGCCATCACTCCTTCGTTTCGCAAGTAGCTACAGGCGTGATCTGCGGGTTCGGCACGCAGGGTTATTTTCTTGCGATACAGCATCTCGCCCGGCTGCTCGGAAGCCCGCGCGCAGAGACCGTTCAGACCCAGAGCGCGTTCCTCGTCGGCCTCATCGGCGCCGGTATCCAGGCCTCACTCACTCCTGCGATGCACGAGCGCGAGGGTGCTGCGCAGGGCCTGCGCTACATTTACCGATTGATCGACCTTCAAACCCTGGGCCTTGGCGTCGAGGCACTAGCCGGACTCATAACTGCAGCTGGACAGATGGGCTTCACCGGACTCAACATTACCCATCCGTGCAAGCAGGCGGTGATACCCCTGCTTGACGATCTGTCGGATGACGCCCGCTCGCTCGGAGCCGTTAACACGGTCGTGTTCGAGGACGGCAAGCGGGTGGGCCACAATACGGATTGGTTCGGCTTCGCCGAGAATTTCCGGCGCGGCCTGCCTGATGCCCGTCGCGATCACGTGGTGCAACTCGGCGCGGGAGGTGCGGGTTCTGCCGTCGCGCATGCGGCGCTGACGTGCGGCGTCAAGAAGTTGACCATCGTCGACACGGTAGCCGAGCGTGCCGAAGCAGTAGCAGCAGGCCGTGCGGCGCGTTTCGGCCCGGATCGTGTATCCGTCGCCGACCCTGCCGAGATTGCCGCAGCTTTGGCGACCGCGGATGGGCTGATAAACACGACCCCAATCGGCATGGCGAAGTACCCCGGTCTGCCCCTGTCTGCGGCTCTGCTGCGCCCGGAACTCTGGGTTGCCGAGATCATTTATTTCCCCATCGAGACTGACCTGCTGCGGGCCGCGCGCGCGTTGGGCTGCCGCACGCTGGATGGCGGCGGCATGGCGGTCTTTCAGGCCGCCGAGGCTTTCCGCCTCTTCACCGGTATCGAACCGGATGCCCAAAGGATGCTGCAGCACTTCGCCGCCTTGTGTGCAAAGTGATTTCTGCTTCCATAATGTAAAGAGAAAGATCTTTTATGGATATTGCCAACCAACCCGCCACGCCGGCGGACCCGGCTGTCGGCAGCCAACGGCGGACGCGCGTTCGCTTTGGTATACTTACGCTCATCTCCGTGGGCACCATGATCAACTATCTGGATCGAACGGTGTTGGGTATAGCCAGCCCGAGTCTGGTGAAGGAGCTAGCCCTCAATCCTGTGGTGATGGGCCTCGTATTCTCGGCGTTCGCATGGACCTACGCTGCCGCGCAACTCCCGGGCGGCGTGTTCCTGGATCGTTTTGGAGCGAGGCTGACCTACTTCCTGTCGGTCACCTTCTGGTCGCTGTTCACCCTTTTGCAGAGTACCGTAACCAACCTCTACGTTCTCCTGTTCTATCGCTTTGGGCTTGGCGTCTCGGAAGCACCCTGCTTTCCCACCAACAGCCGGATCGTGGGCATCTGGTTCCCGCGGCAGGAGCGCGCTCGCGCCACGGGCATCTACACCGTTGGTGAGTATCTCGGCCTCGCGTTCTTCGGGCCGTCGTTGTTCTGGATCACGGGCACTTTCGGCTGGCGCGCGATGTTTGTCATCGTGGGAGTGGTAGGAATCCTGTTCGGCCTTGTCTGGTGGTTCATCTACCATGAGCCTGACGAGAGCCGCGCGGTGAACCAGGCAGAGCTCGATTACATTGCTGCCGGAGGTGGTTTGGCGCATCCGGGCGCAGTCAAGGTACCGTTTTCCTGGGCGAGTGTCGGCAAGCTGCTTAGCTATCGCCAGATATGGGGCGCCTCCATTGGGCAGTTTGCCGGCAACGCCACTTTGGTGTTCTTCCTGACTTGGTTCCCGACTTACCTCGCGACGGAGCGGCACATGGCCTTTGTGAAGGCGGGCTTCTTCGCGGTGCTGCCGTTTCTTGCCGCCGCGATCGGAGTGATGTTCGGAGGTTGGCTCTCCGACAACCTGCTGAAGCGCACGGGTTCGGCCAACATCGCTCGCAAGCTCCCGATCATCCTCGGTCTGCTGTTAGCGTGCACGATTGTTTCCGCGAATTGCATCGCCAATGACTCCATCGTGGTAGCTATCCTGTCTGTGGCATTCTTCGGCCAGGGAATGGTCGGCCTGGGATGGGCCGTCATCTCGGACATCGCCCCGAAGAAATTGATGGGTTTGACGGGTGGGCTGTTCAACTTCGCAACGAACCTGTCCGGCATAATCACTCCGCTGGTTATCGGCTACATCATCAGTGCCACTGGATCGTTCGTCGGAGCGCTGATTTTTGTGGGTGCGGTTGCGCTGTTAGGGGCGTGCTCCTATATTTTTATTCTCGGCGACGTCCGCCGCATCGAACTGGAGGGTGAAGGCTCAGAAGGGGAAGCCCCCGGGACGATGGATAGCGGATCATCAACCGCCCGGAGGACGTGACAGGCGCGGTCACCGCTGTCGTGGAGGGGACCACGGGTGATCGTTTGCGCGGGAGCACGTTGCGGATCCAGGCCGGCTTGCATCGTCCCTCAGCCGGTGCGAGCCGACCCCCGGCGTATCATGGAATCAGCCAAAGCGCCGCCGCATAGATCAGGAGCGACACGACGAATGTGATCGCCGTGTAGCCCATGACGCGCTGGATACGAATGCCCGCAATCGCAACGACGGGCACAGCCCAGAAGGGTTGCAGCATGTTGGACACGTTTTCCGCCACCGCCACACCCATGGCGGTGCGCGGAATCGAAGCGTGCAGGCTGAGCGCGGCCGGAAGAACGAAAGGTCCCTGGACGGCCCAGTGCCCGCCCGCGCTGGGAATGAGCAGCGTGATGATGAGCGAGCTCAGGTAGCTCCACACGGGGAGTGTGGACGGCGTGGCAACCGCCACAAACGTCTTGGCGATCACCGACGCCAGCCCGGTCCCCGTCATGATGCCCATGATTCCACCGTACACCGGATATTGCAGCAGCATCGACCCGGTTTGGCGCGCGGCTTTGCGAATCGCTCCGGCATAGGCGATCGGCATGCGCTGGAGCGCCAGCCCTACCAGCAGGAAAATCAGGATCGTCGTGTTGATGTCCAGCTCGAAACCCTTGTTGTACCAGGTCATTGCGAGATAGCCAACGCCCAGTGCGAGCAGGACAAGCGTGCCGATGATCGACCGTTCGGCACGGGACGCGAAGGAAGACGGGGACGCACTCGGCGCATGGGAATCGACCTCGACCTCCTCGGCCTCTGTCTTCGGTTCCTTAAAGGCGACGACGAGTTCGGGTTTCGGATGCATCCAAATGAAAATGGCGGTCATGACGACGACCACCAGCACCGTCGGGATGAAGACGAACGGGGCGAAAACTGTCTCGCTCAATGGAATCACCTGGCCGGTGGCCTTTTCCACGAGGTTCAGCGCATTGCCGTGCGACGCCTGCGACAGCGCGATCGAACTCGACAACCCGCTATTGCAGACCGACCACGCAGAGTAGCTGCCCGCGACCAGCCACGCGAAATCCACCTTCACGCGTTTCGCAATCTCGCGTGACAGCAGCGCGCCGACGATAAGGCCAAGGCCCCAGTTGAGCCAGGCGGCAATCGCGACGATCGGGAAGACCAGCAACGCGGCACGGGCCGGTGTCGGCACGCCCGCAGCCATCGCGCGCAAGCCCCGCTGCACGACCGGCGCATCGGCGATCGCGTATCCGGTCGCGAGAATTAGGATCATCTGCAGCGCAAAGCCGAGGATATTGAACGTGCCGTCGTACCAGGACGTGAGAATAGCCGGTAGCGAATCGCGCGGCGCGAATGCCACGGCCAGCAGGCTCACAAACAACGTCAAACCGATTGAAAGGACGAAGGGGTCCGGCATCACCTGCTCGAACATGTAAACCAGGCCGGCTACGACGCCCCGCCGGTGAGCGGTGTCGTCCGTATCGGCCGAATCGATGTCTCTCTTCCGCATTGTTTCTGCTCCTCTTGATCGCGTGACCAAACCAGATCCCTGGAGCGTGTCATGGACCGGCGACCTTTCCACGTAGAATCGCCTTGATCGGAGCCGGTCTTTATCGACAAAAATATGCGGCAAGAATCGGCCACCCGATCTACTTTGCAAATCTCTCCCTATGCGCCACTCTATTGCCACCGTTTCACTCAGTGGAAGCCTCAAGGAGAAAATCGAGGCCATTGCTGCCGCCCATTTTGATGCAGTAGAAATCTTTGAGAACGACCTCCTCGTTTACGAGGGATCTGCGACGGAGATTCGGAGCATTGCAGACAACCTGGGTTTGCAGATCTCTCTCTTTCAACCGTTCCGGGATTTCGAGGCGGTTTCGCGCGATCAGTTCCATCGGAACCTCGATCGGGCCGAACGAAAATTTGAATTGATGCACGGGCTGGGTACTTCCCTCTTACTCGTCTGCTCCAATGTTACCGGTAACGCTATTGACGACGACGAACTGGCTTCTTCCCAACTTCGTGAGCTCGCGGAACGGGCCGCGAAGCACGGATTCCGCATAGGGTACGAGGCGCTTGCGTGGGGGACTCATGTGAAAACTCTGGGCCATGCGTGGCGCATCGTCCAGCGTGCCGCTCATCCGCACCTGGGGTTGATCCTGGACAGTTTTCACACGTTGGCGCTTGGGGATGACCTTGCGACGATCAAAAACGTTGCTCCCGACCGGATTTTTTTTGTCCAGCTCGCGGATGCGCCTCGGTTGTCAATGGGGATATTGCCCTGGAGCCGTCATTTTCGTTGCTTCCCGGGTCAGGGGGACCTCCGGGTCGCCGAGTTTTTGGCTGCCGTACTCCAAACGGGCTATGTGGGACCGATCTCGCTCGAAATCTTTAACGATAACTTTCGAGGCGCACCGCCGCGGCCAAACGCAGTCGATGGCATGCGATCCCTGTTATGGGTCGAGGAGCAGGCGCGAGGCCTATTGTCGCAGCCGGCAGGCGCAAAGCCGACCAAACGCGTGGAACTCTTTGATCCTCCACCCGCACCGGTCTTCCATGGCTTTTCATTCCTGGAGTTTGCGGTTGAGCACACGTCTGAACATGCGCTTGCGGGCTGGTTGCAACGACTAGGTTTTAGCAGGGTAGGGCGACATCGGACCAAGGACGTCCTGCTGTATCGGCAAGGCGAGATAAACGTTGTTCTTAATGCAGAGCGGGACTCGTTTGCCCACGGTTTCTACTCCATTCATGGGATGTCGATTTGCGCGATTGCCTTAAAGGTGGCCGACGACCTGGAGGCTCTCAGCCGCGCGCAGGCGTTTCTCTATACCCGTTTCGACGGGCGCGTTGGGCCGAACGAAAGGACGATTCCTGCCGTCAAGTCGCCAGATGAAAGTTTGGTTTATTTTGTCTCCTTTGACGAGCAGTCGCGGACCCCTCTTGAAACGGATTTTATTGCAGATGAAGCCGGTGACGAGCACACAACGAGCCTCGGTCTGAAAACGATTGATCACGTGGCTTATGCGATCCCCGCGGAGCAATTCGGCAAGTGGATTCTCTTTTATCGAGCCGTTCTGGGCTTCGTGCCCGACGATCTCTGGGAGCTGCCCGATCCGCACGGCATCGTACGCAGCCAGGTAGTGGCCGCGCGAGATCGCTCGGTTTGTTTTGCTCTAAACATCTCCGAGAGCCGCAATACCGCTACGGGGCGTTCGGTCTCCAGGTTTGGCGGGGCCGGTGTGCATCACATCGCCCTGGCAACCGACAACATCTTCGAAACGGCGGCGGAGCTGGTCAAACGCGGCGTGCCGCTGCTCAGGATACCTCAGAATTATTACCTTGATCTGGAGTCTCGATTCGACCTTACGCGCGACCAACTGGAAAAGCTTCGTGTAGACAACATCCTTTATGATCGGTCCGGCTCAGGTGAGTTCTTCCACGCATACACGGACTTCGTCGAAGACCGCTTCTACTTTGAGATCGTGGAACGCCGAGGCGATTACCGAGGCTTCGGAGCCATCAACGCATCCGTTCGCCTTGCCGCCCAGGATGAGGTGTACCGGCGATCACTGGTCGACAGCGATGAATCGTACTGAGTCCGAGGGTTGCACTGCCTACACGACGTGTTTCGTCGCCCCGCATTCGCAGGACGCCGTGCCGGCTCAGCGTTGCTGGCCAAAGCCTCACTGCCATTTAGTAAGGATACAAGGCCGGGTATTGCTTTGGTCCCGCAGGGACGGCTGAGGTTAGGCAGTGACTTCAGTCCCTGTGAAGGCGTCCCATCGAGACGCCTGAAGGCGTGCGCCGGGCCAGGCGGGCCTCAACGCTGGGGAGCCGTTCGGGTTTTTAGCACCAAGGGTCGCGCCGGGTTTGGCTGGCCGCTTGGGAATGGGCACCTCCGGGGCAGCGTTTCAGGCGTCCCGACGGGACGCGATCCCTTTTAAATGCCCCTTCAAGGGACTGAAGTCCCTGCCTAACCTCAGCCGTCCCTGCGGGACCAAAGCACCCCCCCTTCCACCGGCCCTTAACTAAATGGCAGTGGCCAAAGCCTTGGGACAAGAGAATCACCCCAGCCCCACGGGTCGCCCACACCGACGACCACCGCAAGCCTCTGCCGCCAGGGGAGGCCGTTCATGTACTTGACGGCCTTTCGAAGAGGACTCCCGGACGATGCACCCGTCCGTCCGCCCGCCGGTCCCCGCCTGAGGCGAACCACAACCTTTTACGCTCTCCCGCCGGCCCACCGGTAGGCGTAGCGTTTAACCTTCATACCGCTTCCACCCGGCGAGGCGGGTCCCTTTTCACGGGGAACCTGGCCTTTGCGCCTGACGAGATCCCGACCCGGCTTCGCGAAATCAGCTTCTGGATAAGAATAAACACGAGCAGCAACGCCCCGATCACGATCCGCGTCCACCAACTGTTGAGCGATCCGTTAAACGTGATCAACGTCTGGATTACGCCAAGGATCAGTACGCCCATCAGCGTCCCGGGCACGAAGCCGACGCCGCCTGTCAGAAGGGTTCCTCCGATGACCACGGCGGCGATGGTGTCCAGTTCCAAGCCGACAAAGGACGCCGGATTGCCGGACTGCATGTAAAACGTGGAGACGATGCCTGCAAACGCCGAGAACAAGCCGGCCAGCGAATAGGTCGCGACCTTGGTGGCGCTGACGGGCAGACCCATCAGCCGGGCCGACGTCTCGTTTGAGCCAACCGCGTAGACGTTTCGCCCAAAGGGGGTGAAACTCGCCACGAAGGTGCCAATCACGACCGCGAAAATAAAACAGATGGCGGTGAACGGGAGGACGGCTTTGGGCGCGACGACTATGGAAAGTTGGGGAAGGATCTCGGCGTAGAAGGGATGGTCGATCGGGATGGACTCGGGGTGAACGACGAAGGCGAGTCCGCGCAGGAAGAACAGCCCCGCCAGGGTGACGAGGAAGGGCGGCAGGGCGAACACCTGGATGAGGCTCCCCATGATCGCGCCCCCGGCTCCGCCGATCGCGAGGGCAACCGGCACGGCCCAGGCCGGATCCCACCCGAGTTGGAGCAGCTTGGCGATGAAGATGCCCGTAAACGCAATCAGTGAGCCGACTGACAGATCGATGCCGCCGGAGAGGATCACGAAGGTGGCGCCGACGGCGGCAATGCCCAAGAAAGCGTTGTCCCCAAGCAGGTTGACCAATACCCGTGGGGTGCCGAACGCCGGGTAGAGATAACAGCCGGTCAGGTAAAGTGCCACGAGCACGATCCCGGTGGCCCCGAGGGGGATATACTTCGGATTCAGTTGCATACCCTCATGCCGGTTGGCGCGACAGGAGCCGATGTAAACGTTCGCGGAACGGTTCGCTCTGCAAGAGGCAGACGCCGATGATGACAAGCGCTTTGGGCACCGGAGAAATGTCGGCGCTCACGTTGCGCGCGTAAAGGGTCGTCGTGAGCGTCTGGATGAAAAGCGCGCCGATGACGGCGCCGATCAGGTAAAAGCGCCCTCCGGTCAGGGCGGTGCCTCCGACTACCACCGCCAGGATGGCGTCCAGTTCAAGGTACAGGCCGATGTTATTGGCGTCGGCACTCTTGATGTTGGAAGACGCAATCAGGCCAGCCAAACCCGCGCAGAAGCCGGAGAAGGTGTACGCGAAAAATTTCACCTGCCGGGAGCTGATTCCCGAATAACGGCTGGCGCGATCGTTGTCCCCCACGGATTCGATGAACAGGCCCAGGGCCGTCCGTCGCACAAGCAGATGGGTCAGCAGCAACATCGCCAGGACCAGGCTCAAGGTAAAGGGGAGCCCGAACAGGTGACCGTTCCCAAGAAAAACCATTAATGGATCGCTGAAATTGATGATTTGGCCTTCGGTGATCAGCTGCGCGATCCCTCGGCCCGCAACCATCAGGATCAGCGTTGCCACGATTGGTTGGACACCGAAACCGGCGACCAGGAGGCCATTCCAGGCCCCGGCCAGGAGGGAGGCCGCGATGGCAGCGGCGATGGCGAGAGGCGTCGCTGAGGAAGACGTGACGACGAGGCGCGCGGCGACCGCCGCGGCGATTGCCATCACGGCCCCGACGGAAAGGTCCACCCCGCCGGTAGCAATCACCAGCACCATGCCCAGGGAAAGCAGCATGACCTTCGCGCCCTGGTTAAGGATGTCTATCCGGGACCCGTAAAGGTGGCCCTCCAGGACTTGGAGACGAAAAAACCCCGGGGTAAACAATTGGTTGAACAACAGCAGCAGCGCCAGCGCAAGCAGCGGCCAGAGGATTCGCTGGCGGCGCACCGCATAGAGCAGCGCACCGAAGGCAAGCCAGAAGAGCGCATCGAAAATCGGACTCATGCCGCCCGTGCCTCCGGGTCTTCTTTGGCGATCGTTTGCAGGATCGCATCCACGCTGATGGCCGCACCAGCCAATTCGCCGACCTGGCGCCGGTCCCGCAGCACGATCACGCGCTGACTTTGCCGGACGATCTCTTCGAGCTCGGAGCTGATAAAGAGAACCCCGAGACCGTCCTGACGTAAGGCGCCGACTAACTTCTCGACTTCAGCCTTGGCGCCAACGTCAATCCCGCGAGTCGGTTCATCCAGGATGAAGATTCGCGCGGCGGTCGCAAGCCAGCGAGCCAGCAGGACCTTTTGCTGATTGCCGCCACTGAGGTTCTTCACGAGTTGATCGCGATGCGGGGTCTTGATGGCGAGGCCCTGGATGAAGCGATCAGCCAGCTTTTCCTGGTCCGCTCGGGAAAGGCGTTTCCACGGGCCACGCCCGGCTTGCAACGCGAGGATGATGTTTTCGCGCACGGTCAGGTTGGGGATGATTCCGGCCACCTTGCGGTCCTCAGGCGTCAGCGCGATCCGCTGCCGGATGGCCGCCCGGGGAGAGCGCAGGATCGCGGGTACGCCATCAATCTCAAGGCTGCCCTGGTCAGGTTTATCGATCCCGAAGAGAAGCCGGGCGGTTTCGGTGCGGCCGGATCCGAGCAACCCGGCCAGACCGACCACTTCCCCAGGACGAATTTCCAGATCCAGCGGGTGGATGGATCCTTTCCGTCCCAGCCCGGTTGCTTTGAGTAACGCCGTTTCCTCGCGGACCGGGGCGGCGTGGACCCGCTTTTGCGCCAGGGCTTCCACCTCTTGCAACTCTTTTCCCATCATGTGTGCGACCAGTTTCACCCGGGGCAGTTCCTTGATCGGGAACCGCCCCACCAACCGGCCGTTGCGGAGGATGGTCACGGAATCGCAGAGCTTGTAAACCTGCTCGAGAAAGTGGGTCACGAACAAGATCCCCAGCCCGTCGCCACGCAGTTTGCGCAGGATTTTGAAAAGCTCTTCCGCTTCGCCGTCGTCCAGACTCGACGTCGGTTCATCCAGGATCAACAGTTTGGCGGAAATGTCGAGCGCGCGCGCAATCGCGACTAACTGCTGGATCGCAATCGGGTAGGAGGAAAGCTGGCGCGAAACATCGACCTTCAGGTCAAGCCGGCTCAGCGCCTGGCGCGCACGCCGCGCGATCGCGCCCCAGCGAATCGCACCCAAAAATACCGGCTGCCGGCCGAGGCAGATGTTCTCCGCCACGGAAAGGTCCGGAATCAGGTTAACTTCCTGGTAGACGGTGCTGATCCCCAGCCGCTCAGCGGCGCGCGGCGACTTCGGGTTGACGGGCACCCCGTCAAGCGCCGCCTCCCCCGCGTCCCGGGGAAACACGCCGGTGAGCGTCTTGATGAGGGTGCTCTTGCCGGCGCCGTTCTCGCCCATGAGCGCGTGGATCTCGCCGCGTTCGACGGCGAGATCTACCCGATCCAGCGCCTGTACGCCCGGGAATCTCCGGGACAGACCGCGGATGCTTAGGACGGGATTACCCACAACGACACGTGCAGACTGGTTCGGACACGGGACGGGCAACGCGCTTGCCTCGGCAAGGCGTCATCAGTACTGCCGTTTCGGCAACGTCGCCGCGGCAACCGACTGATCGTACACCCCTTCTTCGGTCACGATACGCTTCGGCACCGGCTGTCCGGCCGCCACCTTTTCGATAATGTCGAACAGCTGTGGTCCGAGAAGCGGGTTGCATTCGACGCTGCAGTTGAGTTTGCCCTCGGCCATCGCCTTGAAAGCATCGCGGACCCCGTCGATCGAGATAATGATGATGTCCTTACCGGGATGCAACCCGGCTTCCTCCATTGCCTGGATCGCCCCCAGCGCCATGTCGTCGTTATGCGCAAACACCGCGGTGATTTCTTTCGCATCCGGCGCCTTGAGAAAGGCTTCCATCACTTCCTTCCCTTTGGCCCGCGTGAAATCGCCACTCTGGGACTTGATGATCTTCATATCGGGGTGCTGCGCCAGGACCTCTTCAAACCCCTTTTTCCGATCGATGGCCGGGGCGGACCCGACGGTACCGACCAGTTCGGCGATTCTGGCTTTGCCGCCGGTTTTGTCCGCCAGCCATTTACCTGCCCGCCGGCCTTCCTCGATGAAGTCGGAACCGAGGAAACAGACGTAGAGCGATGGATCCGACACTTTGACGGCCCGGTCGGACAAGACCACGGGAATCCCGGCTCTTTTGGCTTCCTGGAGGACCGGTTCAAATCCGGTTTCGACCACGGGCGAGAACGAAATCACGTCAACGCCTTGGGCGATGAAGGAACGGATGGCTTTGATCTGATTTTCCTCTTTTTGCTGAGCATCGGAAAACCGCAGGTCGATGCCGCGTTTGGCGGCTTCGGTTTTGATGGATTCGGTGTTGGCGGTGCGCCAGCCGCTTTCGGCTCCGACCTGGGAAAAGCCGACGACCAACTTTTTCTTGGGCGCGTTTTGATCGGCGAGACCTGGGATCTGACCGAGCAGGAGGGTAGCGGCGAGTGTCAGGAGTGCATGGCCGGGAGAACGGCAGAACGAGCTTGCTTTCATTTTCTGGGGAGGCTGACGGTTGGGACGAAGTTCCGTGAGCGCTCACGGAACCGGACCACCTGCCTTTCCCGAAAAGCGGGTGGTTGTTCCGTGAGCGCTCACGGAGTTAACAGCAGCCCGCCCGTTTACACAAGTAAAAAGTGATCCGACCTGACTTTACATTCTCCGCAAACAGGTTATTCAGCTTACCATCATGCCGCCCTCCCCCCGCAAGCGGAGCAAGAACCTCACCATCAACGACGTCGCCAAGCTCGCCGGAGTTTCCTACCAAACGGTTTCGCGAGTGCTCAACGGCATGCCCGACGTCTCCCCGGTCACGCGCGAACGGGTCCAAACCATCCTGCAGGACGTGGGCTTTCGCCCCAACATGACCGCCCGGCAACTCGCAACCCAGCGCTCGACGACCATCGGGCTGGTCACCTTTGCGACCATGTTCTACGGACCTTCGCAGATCCTGACCCAGAGCGAGCAAGCGGCCAAGGAGATCGGATTGAGTTTTATGTTCAGCGGCATCGTCGACCAGAGCACCCAGGAGATCCGGCGTGCCGTTAACGACCTCTGCGCCCACCAGGTGTGCGGAATCCTCATTCACCTGCCGCTGGCACTCAATCTGCGCGACCTGCAGGATGCCTGTCGTAACGTCCCGGTCGTTGCGGTCGATTCGGATTTCGGTTTCTCCTGCCCATCGGTTTTTATTAACCAGGAAGCAGGGTCACGAAAAGCCACCCGGCATTTGATCGAGTGCGGCCACCGCAAAATCGCGTACCTTCGCGGGCCGGTGCTCTGGCGGGCGGCAAAATTGCGTTATGCGGGCTGGCTCAAGGAGCTAAAAGCCAATGGCCTGAAGCCCGGACCCGTTGTGGAAGGAGATTGGACGGCAAGCTCGGGGTTTGATGCGGCGAAGCGGCTCGCGGCCGAAAGCTGGGGAAAATGGACCGCGGTTGTGGTGGCCAATGACCAGATGGCGCTGGGGGCGATCCGGGCTTTCGAAGAGGCCGGAATCCGAGTTCCCGAAGCCGCCTCCCTCATCGGCTTCGATGACATTCCGGAAGCAGGTTTTTTCCGGCCGCCGCTTTCAACCATCAAACAAGATTTTGCGGCCCTCGGCCAATTGAGCGTCCAGCGCCTGATCGCGCAAGTTGACCCAAACTATGTGCCGCCCCGCATCCGCACCATCCAACCGATGCTCATCGAGCGCCAGAGCAGCGCGCCGCCCTCCGTCGCGTCGATCCGGGTCACGGCCCTGAACGGCGCGCCCAGCCGGCTATCAACTACCCATCCACGCCCTGATTAAGATCCACAAACAAAACCTCTGAAGCCACCCTGGCGGGGCGGCCTTCTGATGGATGGCGAAGCCGATTTTGAATGAGCCTTGTGGGCGGCGCCGGAACTACGGTTGCCGCCGGATCTCCCGCGGCCCTGCGTACCCCATCCGGCGAGTCTTGACGTGCATCCTCTTCGTGCTGCGCAACGGCATCCGCTGGGAGTTGCTGCCCCAAGCACCGCGTTACGGCTCGGGCATGATCTGCCGACGACGGCTGCAGGAGTAGCAGGCCCAAGACGTCCGGCGGCGCGTCCGCCGCGAACTGCTCAACCGGCTCGGCCTACCGGGCCACCCCGAACCGCGGCTGCACTGCACTCTGATCTGTTGGAACTTCATTTGCCTAAAGGGGTTTTGTTATGGACTCTAAATGCAAAATCGCCGCTAGAAAGGGGTTGCTGAACGATTGGCGGTTCTTGGCCGTTTTCGGGGAAACGGTGGCGGGCGTCAGGAACGGGCGGTTGAGTAAGTCGAGGTTAGTGTGGAAGATCATCACTGCGCCGATCGCAGAGAGGGACGAGCTTGTTCGGAGGAACCGCCTCGGTGATCGGGAGCCTCATCATGAAGGTCATCGAGAACTGCATCGACTTGATGAATATTTACTAAGAGTCGTACCTCGCCATCCAGGGCGGCATCGTTCTAACCGTCATTATCATGGACAAGGTCAGGAGCAGGGCAGCGTAGGGAAGTAAGAGATGAACAGCCCACTCCTGGGGATGCGCGGGATCACGAAGTACGCTTATGACGCTGCCGGCACGCCGATCCCCAACTTCGGCGTGAAAATCCTGGACTCTGTTTCCTTCGATCTGCGTTAATGAAGATCCTGACCCGTAACATTTTTCTCGGTCGTGAGCCGACGCGCGCCTGAGTGACGGCCGTGAGGTCCTCGGGCGAAGCCCACGTGTCGTTGGGTTTCACAGCTCCGATTTTGCCGGAGATGAGGTCCTCCAGCCCCAGGTGCCGCAGCGCCTCTGCGATTGCCGCTTCGATATCCTGGTCTTGGGTAATGGCTGCTTTGGGCATCTTGGGTCGCTCTCCCGGGATTCACGTGGCGGGTTTAAGTTGCCTCCGGAGTCGACCCGCTTTGCGCCACTCGACGGGTCGGTCTGGCTTGATCGCGCTGCGCTACACCCCTTGGCTTTGGGCGTAGGCATCCAGGTCCTCGGCCAAGCGGCTCAGCTCCGCCTCCAGCCAAGTCAAATACGCACTCAAGGTATTCGGATCCAGAACCTTCGCCTCGGGAACCGGGCGGTCCGGGCCAAGTTGCCAGCCTTCCAAAGCAATGGCCTGCCGGGGCAGCAACCGGTGGGACAGCAACGCGCAAAAGGCCGCCACTTCCTGGTATTCTGGCGCGTTGAGCAAGACCGCTAAGCCCTCGGTGAAGCGCTCGCCGGGGGCCACGGCCTGGTAGCGGTCTAGAACGCCTCCCGCCGTGATCTGCCCGGGCGTTTGGTACAGGGGAAAGTCGGCTCGGCGCACGACCGCCCCGAAAGCGTAAGCGGCGAAGCAGAAACTTTCGATGGCGGCGGCGGCATGAGTAAAGAACTCAAAGAGGGCTCGGTTGGCCTCCAGGCCAGGTTGCTGGGCATCCGTGGGCTGAAACTCACGGGCGAACCGGGCGGCGCGCTCGTCGGCGGCCGCAAGGTGAAGCGGCACGGCCAAAGCCCCCATGGCGCAATGGTCGGCGATCTGACGTTCCTGCTCGCCGCGTTGCTGCCAGGGTGCGAGGGCCCGCCGCAAGCCGAGGAGGAAATCAGCGGTGGCGCGCGGGTCCTCGCCTGTGTGGGTAGGAGTGTCCATCGGGGTACGTTCGCGCCTCCCGGCCCGGCCAAACCGCGCCTGATGGCCTAAGCCGTAATCCCACCGGTGAAGGTGCCGGGGTCAGGGCGATCGCCCGCCGGCGTAACCCGGCGTGTGCCTCTAACCGTCCCCCAAAGCCACCTTCCTGATCGGCGGTCCTTTGGGAGCGTCTGGCTTACCTCACCTAGCCTGGATTTCCATGGACTAAAGTTAGCCTAACGCGGCGTGGGTACGGGGACGATTCTACCGGGCACAATGGGGCCGCTTTGCCGAAGGGGGCGCGGCAAGCCGTTACGCCCTTTGGTGCACTGATAGGCACCTAAGGCCGAGG
>JAFBAP010000073.1 GCA_019247695.1 Verrucomicrobiota bacterium
TGCAAAAGAAGGTGCTGGCCATGTACTACTACGAAAACCTGCGGCTGGCCGACATCGCCGCCGCCTTCGGGCTCACCGAGTCGCGCATCTGCCAGATCCACACCCAAGCCGTCAAACAGCTGCGCGCTTACCTCCAGAGCGTCATGGTCTAGAAGAAACCGGATTTTGCGATCCGGCTTCTAAACCGTAGGTCATCTAATACCATTTCGATGCCCATCAAGGTAAAATTTTGTCTTCCTTCCCAGGTGCCCTGCCGGCATTACACCTACCAGACCGTATAGACGGTCGAGGCCCAACGGGCCGGCAGAGCTAGCCCAGGGTTTACCCCACTGCCATCTAGCTAAGGGCCGGCGGATGGGGGCGCTTTCGTCCCGCAGGGACCCTTGATCGTAGCCAGGGACTTCAGTCCCTGGAGGGGGCATTTAAGAGGGAGCGCGTTCCGTCGGGACGCCTGAAACGCTGCCCCGGAGGCTTCCGACTCCCAGACGGCCAGCCAAACCCGGCGCGACCCTCAACGACGAAAACCCGAACGGCTCCCCAATCTTTGGCGCCCGCCTGGCCCGGCGCCCGCCTTCAGGCGTCCCGAGGGGACGCAATCCCGGGGGCACGCCCGCACAGGCACTAAAGCTACCTGCCTAACCTCAGCCGTCCCTTAGGGACGAAAGCACTACCCGGCCTTGTATCCGCAACTAAATGGCAGTGGGGTTTACCCTGGGAAGGCGTTTCCCCCCGACCGAGCCCTGAAAGGACGGCAGAAACCGTGAGCAACGCCCTCTGCCGCCCCTTCAGCAAATCCAACCCGGCGGGGCGGGCGTTTGTCAAGGTGGGCGTGCAGGCGTGACGCCTTAGGAGGGCTCATCGTCATTTTACGGTTACCTAGGGTAAACCATGGGCTAAATTCTCCCGCTTCTTCGGAGCGAAAGCCCGGTCGGCGTCTCCTTGCGGCTCAGGCGTTACTTCGCTTTTCCTGATCAAGGAGGCAGGAGAGCGACTGACGATGGGTTCGGCGCAAAGGGGCGATTGAGCAATATGAAAATCATACCTCGCAACGTCCACGGCGTGCTCGACTATGTAGTTGGCCTGGTCGTAGCCGGTTCTCCGTGGCTCTTTGGCTTTGCCGACCATGGGCCCGCGACCGTCATCCCCGTCGTTTTGGGACTAGGTTCGTTGCTCTACAGCCTCCTGACCAATTATGAACTGGGCGCAGCCCGGGTTATTCCGTTCCGTGCGCACCTGGTGATCGATTTCCTCTCGGGCCTTTTTCTGGCCGTCTCGCCTTGGCTCTTTGACTTCAGCCATCGCGTGTACTGGCCGCATCTGGCCTTCGGCTTGCTGGAAATCCTGGTCGTTCTGTTAACGCGCGTCGAGTCGGCGCCCGTGACGGCACATGCGGCCCGGCGCTAGCAACCGGTTCAAGCATACTCAAGCATACTCCTGACCCGGGCGTGAGGCCGTATTATCCCCGCATCAGGCACTGTTCGTTCGGGCAGGCGGCTTTTGGCTTGCGGCCAGGGAAGCGAACGCCAGGCCGCAGGTCAGATCGATTCGCGTCAGGCGTTTCAGCGCCGCGTCGGCCGTTAGCGGGCCCTTCGCGGCCACGAACCGCCCAGCTTAGGATTTTTTCGGCTCACCAAAGAATTGCGTAAAAAACCACTAGACTGAGAGTGTAATACCCGTAACCTCTCAGGGCTGCCCTTACAAAAGGTTAAGGGTTTGTGTCACTTAAATCCTGAGCAGAACGATATGCAGTTTGGTGAAGCCATTATTTTAAGCGCCTGCCCGCAAACCGACGGAACCCAGGAGGTGGAACTTAATGCCGTTTGTCCCGCATCAAATTACGAGCGGCTAAACGTCGTATTGGGCGCAACCCGCGTAGCGGTCCCTTTGGACCGGCCGGTGCGCGGCGCCTTTCGCCGGTTCAAGGTGAATCTGAAGGCTGATGCCCCTTTGAATCAAGGAGATAAGATTCCTGTCGAATTCTTTTATCCGGGCGAGCAGGCCGGTGTCCATTGTCGAGGTTTGAGCGCCGGCGGCGTGAATTGAAAGCTGCCGTGGGGGCCTCGCCCGGTTAGAAGTTGCCGGAGAACCGGCGGACATCCCTCGATCACGGTTCGAGGTCATCCCGGCGCACAATCAAAGTGTTACCCCCTCCGGAGCACCAGAAAGCGTTTATGATCTATTTCCAAAGGTATTTTGTCCATTTGTGCACGTCATCCCCCGTGAACTTTGAGCCCGCCCGGCGTGACCTCACCACGGTGGCCCAGAGCGCGGTTCACCCCAGAGCCGAGGAGGTTTGGGAGGAGCACCCCTCACAGGCGGGTGCAGCAAGCGTGCCGTTCCCAAGGCGGTGATGCCGCCGGTTTAACCAAGAGCGCAGCACCGGTTAAGTGTGGTGGCGCTGTTGGCCTTGAACGTTGAACAATGCCGGTCCGCCGACGTTGGAGGGTGTGTGGGAAGGAACGGTCGTGAGCTCTCTCCGGCCTGGGCTTCTTACACGCGCTCTGCGCCATTCCGGAGTTTGTCGATTAGAGGTTCGGTTTTCGGAGGTCGCCCTTTTCGCTTGGCCGCCCGGTCGCGTGACCAAGGGCGGCGACCCGGGCAAGCTCCTGCCTATTCCAGGCGGTTTATGGCCTCGTCAGGGCAAACCCGCTCGCCGAAAGGTCTCGCCATACCGGGCGCATTCGCCTGCGGCTGATCCAGCGCTTGGCGAACTTTTTCGGCCAGAGCCTGCGGCGTGAACGGTTTTTGCAAAAATGTCACTTCGGCGTGCACCACTCCATAGCGAACCACCGCGTCGTCGGTGTAACCGCTCTGGAATAGCACCTTTAACTGCGGTTCGCGGGCCCGCAGCAGGTCTGCCAGTTCGCGACCGCCCATTCCCGGCATGACTACGTCGGTCATCAATAAGTGAATTTGCCCATGCTGCCTCTCGGCCAGGCGCAAGGCTTCCTCTCCGCTCGAGGCTTTTAAGACCTTGTAACCGAAAGCTTCCAGCAGTTGGGCCGTGATTTCCCGGACCGCGTCCTCATCCTCGGCCAGGAGAATCGTCTCACGGCCCTGAACTGGTACAACGGTAAGGTCCTGATTGCCACTCGGCCGTGTCGCCGTTCCGCGCACCGCCGGCAGGTAGATTTGAAACGTCGTCCCGGCACCTGGCCGGCTCTCCAACCGGATGCGGCCCCCGCTCTGCTGGACGATGCCATGCACGACGGCCAAGCCCAGCCCGGTGCCCTTTCCTTCGCCCTTGGTGGTAAAAAAGGGTTCGAAAGCGCGCGCCTGCACTTCCGGGTTCATTCCGCATCCGGTGTCGGTTACGGTCAAAAGCACGTGACGACCCGGGCGAATCGCCGTCTGCGGCGTGCCTCCATCGACGTTGCGCGTCTCTAAAACCAGGGTGCCGCCGCGGGGCATGGCATCCCGGGCATTAACGGCGAGGTTGACAATCACCTGGGCGATCTGGCCGGGGTCGACCCTGACCGGCCGAAGCCGGGTCTCCAGCCGCGTCACCAAAAGCACGTCCTCGCCGATGAGCCGGCGTAACATGGCCTCGGCCTCCGAGAGAATGGCGTTTAGGTCCACAACCTTGGGTTCGAGAACCTGACGGCGGCTGAACGCCAGCAGTTGCCGCGTCAGGGCCGCTGCCCGTTCCGCCGCCCCGCGAATTTCCGCCAAGGATTGAGCCTGGGATTGATCGAATGCCAAAGCGGGTGCCAACAGGGCAGCGTGACCGAAAATCACCGAAAGCAGGTTGTTAAAGTCGTGGGCCACGCCGCCAGCCAGCTGGCCGAAGGCCTCCATCTTCTGGGCTTGGTGCAGCTGGGCTTCCAGTTGCTTCTGGGCCGTGACGTCGCGCGAATTGATCGCCAGTAAGCTTTCGCTGCCGCCATCGGGCATCTTCCGTCCAATCGCCTGGAGCACGCGCCAATAACCTTCGCGGTGGTAAAAGCGGCATTCGACCGGGGTGCTCGCCGCGGAGTGGGAGCGCACCCAGCGAATCGCGGCCCGCACCCGAAGCGCGTCCTCCGGGTGCAGGAACTCGAAGATGCTGCGGCCCAGAAGGTCCGCCGGGCCGTACCCGAGCGTGCGCTCGACGGACGGGCTTTGAAACCGGACGAGGCCTTCGGCATTTATGACTGTAATAAGGTCGGAAGCGTTCTGGATCAGCGAACCAAACCACTCCTCACGCCGGTGCCGTTCCGCTTCAGCGTGCTTGAGGGCGTCGATGTCGGTCGTGGTTCCAACCCACTCTCGCACGTGGCCCTGGGCGTCGAGGAGGGGCACGGCGCGCGAGTGAACGTGGCGGTATTCGCCCCGCGCCGATAAAGAGCGATGATCGTGGTTGTAAACGTTTCGGGTCGCGAGAGCGTGCAGCCAGGCCTCGAGAGTTGACTGCCGGTCCTCCGGGTGGACGTACCTCAGCAGCCACGCTCGGTCCGGCGGATGACCGGGATCGTGCGGGGCGAGGATTCCGCCTTCCAGCGTCAGCAGTGCCTTGCCGTCACCGTCCATACGCCATACGGCGTTGCCGCCCGCGGTGACCAGCGCCCGGTACCGTCCCTCGCTCTGGCGCAAGGCCTCTTCGGCCGCCTTGCGTTCGGTGATGTCCACCAATGTGATTGCCAGCCCGGCAAGGCGGCCGTCGGGGCTGTGGTACGGCAAGAACCGCGTCAGGTACCAACACCCTTCGATGCTGGGCACCTCGCGCTCGATCGATGTACGCCGCTCCAACGAGAGTTTTGCGTCGGCGGCGAGCGACTCGCACGTAAGCCGGTGGCGCAGGTTCATCAACGGCCGGCCCACGTCGGCAGGGATCAGATTAAACAGCGCCACGGCGGCCGGCGTGTAGCGGAGAATGCGCAGCTCGCAGTCCAAAAAGATCGTGGCGATCTGGGTAGCCGCCATCAGGCTTTGCAAATCGGCGTTGAGTTTAATCAGCTCTTTAACCTTGTCTTTGAGCCCTTGATTGACGGCGCTTAATTCTTCGTTGACTGATTGGAGTTCTTCGCGGCCGGCCTCGACCTCTTCAGCAATTGAGCGCAGCTCCTCATTGATGGTCTGTAGCTCTTCGTTGGACTCCTTAAGCTCTTCGACCGAAGCTTCGTACTGTTCGACCAGGTCATGCCGATGCACCCTGACCAGGTCGGGTTCGGCGGTCAACCGATTCGTGGGTAGCGGCCCGGCCGGCAGCGCCTGCAAAGGCGGCAAAAGCTCTTCCTCTTCAAACGTCACCAGGAACAGGTCAGGAGCGAGGTCCGGCGCGCGTCGCACCCGAAGGGTTATGCTGCACTGCTTGCCCTCCAGCTTCACCCAAAGCCGGTGCACTTGGACCCCGCAGCCCGTTCGCGCTGCGCGGCCCAACGCCCAATGCAACCCGCATCGGAGTGAGGCGGGCACCAGGCGCAGCACATCCCAGGTGGCCTCGCCATGTCTCAGACGCAAATACCGGCCAACACCCTCTGAGAGGTGCACAGCGCGGTAGGCGCCGTCCACGATCACCGAAGGCGCCGCGAAACGTTCACGCAGCCGGCCGTGTAATCGGTCCAGCGAAAAGGTTTGCCGCTCACCCCCGCCGAGTTCCTCGACGGCGGGAGGTCCAAGGGCGGATGGTCCTGCGTCTTGAGGGCCACGGCCTGGTTCAAATACCTGAATAGAGACGGTGCGGGAAAAGTCAGTCACGTTTCTCTTGAAAAGCGCTGCAGACCTCGGCGACCGCGTTTGCGGCACGGCGGGTTGATTTTTCTTATACTCTTCTCATTCAACAGAAAATACTATTTTTGTAAAAAAGAAATATCAAATCCAAAATTTCAATAAAAATCTTGACGGGCACACGGGCTCCGTGCGGGCTTGCAACCTGCGTAGATTTCCGCTGCAGAAGCCTTCCAGTCACGCCTGCCGCAAGGCCACGGGCCCGGGCCGAGTCCGGGTAATGGTAACGTTGAAGGTTTTAAGTTCGCCGCGACGGTCCACCGGCACCGGCGGACCCGGCGTCATTTCAGCCGCCCGCAGTATTAGCTGGTTCGCATTTTCAACGGGCTGATTGGCAAACCTCACGATCAGATCACCACCTTTAATCCCGGCGGCTTGGGCCGGCCCGTCCGGCGTGGCGTCTGAGACCAGCGCCCCGGCCGGCCGGCTCGCCGGTAATCGTGGGTTCGCTCAAAAGGCCTACTGGTAGAAGTTGCGGATCCAACGATGGGCTTTCAGCTTTTCCACCATCGGCTTCGGCAAGCCGCGCCCGTCGCCGATGGCGCAGTTGCGCTCGACATTGTGCACCGAGCGCATCCCCGGGATAACGGTGGAAACGGCCGGGTGGCTCAGCACGTATCGCAACGCCGTTTCCGCCATCTGCTCCAGAGGAATGCCGAGATCGGAGGCTATGCTCTGCACGCGCTCATAGATTTGCCGTTTGCGATCATCACGAAAGTAACGGTTACGAAAATCGCCGTCCGCAAAGGTTGTCTGCGGAGTGATTTTTCCCGTGAGCGCCCCTTCGTCCAACGCCACGCGTACGATCACACCGATGCGGTGACGCTCACAGGCGGGCAAGAGTTCGTCTTCAGGGCTTTGGTCAAAAATGTTGTAGATTACCTGAACGGCGTCGACTGCGCCGGTCTCAATCAGGCGGATGGCGTTTTGAGGCTGATGGTCATTGATGGAAACACCGAAAGAGCGGATCTTTCCCTGGTCCTTGAGCTTTTGGATGGCTTCAAGCCAGTCTCCTTGCCCGACCCATTCATCCGACCAGACATGGAACTGCTGCACGTCAATGGTTTCCAGGCCGAGGTGGCGCAGGCTTTCTTCGGTACAGGCGACGACGTGCTTCGCGGGAAACGTTTCCGTCGCCGGCACGCCGGCTCTCGCGGGCCATTCGCGGTTCCTGGGCGGGATTTTGGTTGCCACGTAGATGGTCTCCGGACGTTCCTTGACCAGGCGCCCGACGAGTTGCTCGCTGTGACCTTCCCCGTAACCCAGGGCCGTGTCGATGAAGTTCAGCCCCAAATCGACGGAGCGATGTAAAGCCTTCATCGACTCCTCATCCGAGGCGCCAATCCACATGCTTTTTCCGATTCCCCACGCGCCGTAGCCGATTTCCGACACGTTCAGGCCGGTCTTGCCAAGAAATCTGTAATTCATTGAGTCGATATTCCTTCAGGGGTCGGCAGGATGTTCAATCTGCCGGGTCCTGAGGCTGTCAGTGCCTCGCGCTTTTCCGGCAAGTTTGTCTGCATCACCCTTCCTTAGTCGTTGCGCGTCGTTTGGGTACGCTTGTGTCCTTGTCGAAGCCGATGCGCGATTCGGGGTGAACTCCAACAAAACCTGCGTTGTTGCCCGGTGCGGCCATGTGGTGGATGCCCCGATCCGCGAACGAGACGACGACTGAGATGCGGCCCGACCCGGGGGGACCGGCGAAATCATTGTAGCTGAACCGCTGGTTGCCTGCCTCCGGATAACCCCGATGAACAGAAAATCGCCGCCGGTTATGATTTATCCCGCTTAATCCATGAAGCCATTTCCTCTTTTGCGTTGCGTCGAGCGGGTTCCCGGTGGGCTCATGGTAGTGCCGCTGCTGATCGGGGCGGTAATTGCGACCTTTGCGCCTGGGACCGCGAAGTTCTTCGGCTCTTTTACAGAAGCGCTTTTCAATGGCGCGTTGACGATTCTAGCGGTGTTCTACGTCTGTATGGGCACCACGATCGAATTAACGGCCACCCCGTATATCCTGAAGAAAGGTGGCGCGTTGCTGATCACGAAAATCCTTTGCGGCATGGTGGCCGGCATCATCCTGGGGCGCTTGCTGGGCGAAAAGCCGATCGGGGCCGGACCATTCCTGGGGTTGTCTACTCTTGCCGTCGTGGCCGCCATGAACGACACCAACGGCGGCCTCTACATGGCGTTGATGGGCAAGTACGGCCTGCCCCGCGATGTTGGCGCCTACTCGGTGATGACCATTGAGAGCGGGCCATTCTTGACCATGGTTACCTTAGGCGTTGCGGGCCTGTCGGCGTTTCCGTGGCAAACCTTGCTCGGGGGCATTCTTCCCTTACTCGTCGGGATCGTGCTTGGCAATCTCGACCCGGAATGCCGGGCGTTTTTCGGCAAGGCTGCGCCGCCGCTGATTCCATTTTTTGCCTTCGCCCTTGGGAGCACCCTGAACCTAAACCGGGTCGTGCAGGCTGGCCTGCTCGGTGTTTTTTTGGGTCTGGCGGTGGTCGTCGTTACCGGCACTGCCCTTTTAATTGCGGACCGGCTGACGGGAGGCAATGGTGTGGCCGGACTGGCGGCTGCTTCGTCAGCCGGTAACGCTGCGGCCGTACCCGCCATCGTGGCTGCCGCCAACCCGGCTTACCAGGAGGCGGCCAGGACGGCGACGGTCCTCGTCGCTGCCAGTGTGGTGGTGACCACCGTTGTCGTGCCGCTGGTAACGGCCTGGTGGGCGGGTCGTGTCGGCTCAGTGTTACGGGAAGATGCCGTGTCCCGCGAGCGTTCCGCCCCTGCGCCGGTGCGGCGAGAGGGGCGTTAACCCGGGTTATGGCCCCCGCAATCGTCATTGTGGCCGATGACCTGACCGGCGCTGCCGACTGCGGCGCAGTCTACACCGAAGCGGGGTTGGACACCGTGGTCGTTTTTGGCGAAGTTCTTCGCGCTTGGGATTGCGCTGCCGACGTTACCGCCGTCGATGCCGATACCCGGCGCGCCCCGCCCGAGCTGGCCGCCACGGTCACGGAAAGGATTGTCCGCGAGCTGTGCTCAGGCAGTCCGGCGCCCATTCTTTACAAGAAGATCGATTCCACCCTGCGCGGCAACTTCGCGGTCGAGATCGCTGCGGCTCGCCGCGCGTACGGTGACTCGCGCGGTTCCGCCAAGGCCGGTCCGGCAACGATCTCCCCGGCGCCGTTCACCATCGTCGCCCCCGCCTTCCCGGCAACCGGCCGGACGACGCGGGACGGCCGGATGTTCGTTCAGGGCGTACCGATGGAGGAGGGCGATGTTTGGCGGAAGGAGAAGTTGTCCGGCATCGCCGATGTATCCGCCATCCTGCGGGCGCGTACCGGGCTGCGCGTCGAGACGGTGCCCCTCGAGGTTGTCCGTGCCGGTGTGCAATCCACGGCGGATATCTTGACCGGGTACGCTGCGTCCGGCGTTGAGGCCGTCGTCTGCGACGCCGATCTGGACGATGATTTATCGGCGGTGGCCCAGGCTGCCGCCCGGCTGAACCCGTTGCCCGTCTTTGCCGGCTCGGCCGGGCTTGCCCGCCACCTGCCGGCCGCACTCGGGCTGATTCGGAAACATCCGGCCGACTGCAGAATGAGGCCCGGTTTCGTCAGCGTTGACGCTGCTGCTTCCCGGTCTGAAGCGCCGGCCCGGACCAGGGGTCCGCTGCTGTTTGTAATCGGTAGCGTGTCCGAGGTTGCGCGCGCGCAGTTGGATCGCCTGGCGCTTGAACCCGGCATAACGATCGTGACCGTGCCCCCTGCGGCGCTGCGGGCCGGCCCGGGGGAGAATGCATGGCAGGCTGCAGTGCGACAGGCGGACGAGGCCCTTGACGCGCAGCGTGACGTCGCCATCGTCATTGGAACCGCCGGCGAAATCAATCTCGATGATGGCGCGGTTCTGAGTAAAGCGCTCGCGCAATTAGTCCTTTTATTGATGCCGCGCCAGGCCGGGCTCTTCTGTACCGGGGGTGAGACGGCCCGTGCCGTGTTTGATGCTGCCGGCATCTCAGGTATCCGGCTGGCCGGTGAAGTTGAGCCGGGCGTACCGCTCGGCACCGGCGTGGGCGATTACACCCGTATCCCGATCATCACCAAGGCAGGCGCGTTCGGCCATCCGGAGACGCTGGTGCGCTGTCGCGCCGCCCTGGGCGGTTTTCCTTGATATCCTGACACTCCTCCGCCCTCAAGGGCGGAGGTTGGCGGCCCATTTTTGCTAACTTACCTGACTACTGATTGTTAACCCACTGCGATGAACGAAAAGTCTCCTTTGCCGACTGTTGGGATCACCATGGGCGACGCCGCCGGCGTCGGGCCGGAAATCATCATGAAAAGCCTTGCCCATGCCGACCTCTATGATCGTTGCCGGCCGCTGGTGATCGGTGATGCCGGCCGGTTGCGTGAAGCCGGCCGTATCGTCGACTCCAAGTTGGAAGTGAACGCGATCAGCCGTCCGGACGCGGCTAGATTCACGCCCGGCGTGGCCGATTGCTTTGATCTGAAGCTTATACCGGAGGGACTCCCCTGGGGGCAGCTCTCACCCATCTGCGGCGACGCCGCCTACCAGTACCTGGCCCGCGCCGTCGAGTTGGCCCAGGCCGGCCAAATCGATGCCATCTGCACGGCACCGCTCAACAAAGAGGCCCTGCACGCGGGCGGTCACCGGTTTCCCGGGCACACCGAAATGCTG
>JAFBAP010000074.1 GCA_019247695.1 Verrucomicrobiota bacterium
AACGCCCGTGACCTAAGGGAGACTAAATCCGGCCACCCGATGACAACCCCCGTGCAGTCGTCGTCCTCTCACTTCGGGTTGTCGCCAATAAGCAACTACACCCATTTTCAGGATGATTGAGCTGTGAGGGGGTAGCCACAATGTTTAAACCAGCCCCGGGCATCTTGGGCCGTGATGGTTTGGAGCCCCGCGCCGATAGCCGCCTCCAACGCCTCGCGCGTGCGCGCCTGCACCCGGCGTAAAAACGTCTTGAGCTTCGAAAAGGCCCCCTCGATGGGGTTGAAATCCGGGCTATAGCGCGGCAAAAACACCAACCGGCAGCCGCAGGCTTCGATGCGCTCGCGCACCGCTTGGGCTTTATGGACTGAGCAGGTTATCCCTGAGCACGGTCTTGCCGGGCCGTAAGGCCGGGCAGAGGAACTTATCAAGGTAGAGCAGGAAGGCTTCGGTGTCGGCGGCCCCTTCGACCGTCATGGTCGTCAAGAGCCCCTCAGGGCTCAGGGCGGCCAACACGGTGGTGTTTTTACCCCGGTTGGTGGGGGCTTTTCCCCAGGCGCGCTGGCCTTTGGGGGCCCAGCCGTAGCGGGGCGCCAAGGCCAGGTTGGACCCGCTTTCATCGACGAAGACCAAGTCGCTCGGCTTTAAGGCGTCGTGGTCTTGCCGCCAAGTCGCCCGCTCGGCTTCGTCGCGTTCGCTGGCGGTGAGCTTTTTTTTTGTGCGTCCAGTCCAAGGCGCGGCGCGCCCGGTGTAAAGTGGCCACGCTGACGGCCTGACCGCTCTGGGCCTGCCAGCGCTGGCAATGATCGATCAAGCGGCCGTCGGGCTCGGCTTGGAGTTGGGCGGCTAAGGCCGCCCGGGCTTCCGGCGTGCCAAAGGCGCCGTGCGGGCCAGGCCGGTAGGTTTTGGGCGCCAGGCTTTGGCCGGAGCGCCGCTTCAAGAGCCAACGTTTCAAGCTGGCCCATGATACGCTAAAGAGCCGCACGACTTCGGCGTGGGGCAAGCCGTTCTCGACGACGGCCGCCACGGCCCGCTCGCGCAGGTCCACTGAATACGGCTTGGACATCGCCCACCAAAGCACAGCTCAACCAACTTGAAAACCGGTGTAGTTGCGGATACAAGGCCGGGTAGTGCTTTCGTCCCGGAGGGACGGCTGAGGTTAGGCAGGTAGCTTTAGTGCCTGTGCGGTGCGGGCGTTCCCCGGGGGGTGCGTCCCCTCGGGACGCCTGAAGGCGTGCGCCGGGCCAGGCGGGCGTCAAAGATTGGGGAGCCGTTCGGTTTTTGGCGCCGAGGGTCGCGCCGGGTTTGGCCGGCCGTTTGGGAGCCGGCACCCTCCGGGGCAGCGTTTCAGGCGTCCCTACAGGACGCGATCGCTCTTTAAATGCCCCTTCCAGGGACTGAAGTCGCTGGCTAACCTCAGCCGTCCCTGCGGGACGAAAGCGCCCCCATCCGCCGGCCCTTAACGAAATGGCAGTGGGGTAAACCCTGGCCTATGTTCCTTTGGCCCTTCAGGCCATCTAACCGTCTGTCTCCCGGCCCGTTGGGCCTAGGGCCGATTCGATCGGGTACAGAGCAGCCTCCGGTGCCGACAATCCACCGAGATAACTGTCTGAATGGTATTGTTAGCGCCCCACCATCAAACATGCAGTTCCTCAGCACCATCACCTTTGCAATACTCCCGCCGCAACACCGTTACTCGGATGCGCCCAGCCGAACCACCAGGTTCACGTAAGTGAGAAAAGCGAGCGGGTCACCTCTCAGTGCGTGCCGTGCACGGCGGGCCTGATCCCCGGACAGCGGGATCTCGAAGTCAGAGACGTCCGTCAGATCCTGCTTTGCTGGAAATCCTTTGATCGCCTGGTTAGTGTACGGATCGACCACGTTTACCTCCAAGAGCGACGGCCCTTGTGGGTTGGGGCGAGTCAGACGTAGATAGAAGACAAACGGCAGGTCCGGTACCTTCCCTCTGATAACGCGCCTTTTCTTTTCCTGCAGCAGCTGCGCAGGCGGCAGGTTTTCCGTTTCATAACTGGGGGCTGAGACGCTTTTCTCGCCCGGTAAGGCATCCGGGATTTTCTCACGGAAGTGGAATCGAACGGAGGCTTGAAAATCCGGCAAGAGTTCGCGGTCAGCGGCCGGTTGCGCCGACACCTCGTGGAGCATAAGCACCATGGCCGCCACGAGGATGACCGTTGGGTTCATGATACCCCGAAAATACCCAGCGCTACGCGGCGTAAGCAAGGCTTGTTTCCGGTGCACCGACTCGGGAGGCGGAACGCCTGGCAAGGTTACCCCTCAAGCGAACGGACGCGCCGCTTCAGGTGGAGAAACACCCAGCATCACCTGGAGCCGCTGGCCCAATTGCCGGGCCGACGCGGTCATTTCTCCCGCCGCCTCGGCCGGCAAGTGGGCCCGGCAATTGGCCCCCCACAAGAACAGCCAGCGCTCAAAGTGCTCCGGCCCAAGCCCGAGCGGCGCGTGCAAAGCCGGCAGCGGCCCGGAATAGGTCCGCGTTGCTCCCAGCACCGTTTCCCAGAAATTCGCGATGATGGCCAGGTGCTCGCCCCAATCTTGGATGCGCGCGTTAAAAGTGGGGCCGATCAGCGGGTCTTGGCGCACATCGGCATAAAAATGTCGCAACAACCGGGCGAGGCCATCTCGTCCGCCAATCCGTTCATACAGCAGGTTCATCACAGCGAAAGGGTTGCCAAACGGGAGATCGGACCCTGGGCCGATCGCACGAATGCCTTTCGAAACGGGTAGCATGGGGAACGGTACGGCGCAACGGGCCAACCGGCGCACCCCGGAGAGCCGGCCAACGGGTAAGTGGTTGGTTGTTGAGGGGCGTTAAACCCCCTGCGCCCGCTCCGCCATCAAAGGCCGTCTTCCAGCAAGTGCTGGTAACAAGGCGGTTCACCGCCGCCGCAGGCGGGCGCGGTCCAGTCCGGCTTGGGCGATCGCCGCTTTCGGGTCCGCGGTCCCGATCGTCCGCCTTGGGCCCGCCCAGTGGGATGCACCGGCGCAGCGGCCTTGATGGGTCCAGGCGCCAAGCCTGACCCGAGCAGCCCGGGATCCCCCGCGGAGCAGCCACGGGTGGTTTCGGCGCTCAGGCCGTCCGGTAAGGACGGTAGCGGTGGCGCCGTTCTCGAGCCGGCCTGGGCACCGTGAACCCGTTGAGACCCGAACATCTTGCGCCGCCGCATGCCCGCACGCTACCTGACGCCGGTTTTGGCGGCAAGTTCAATCCGAGGCCGGCGCGCCAAGCTGGAAGTTTTAAAGCCGCTATAACCGCCAGAGACTCCCGGGCCGCCTACAAATCGGTTGTGGGTCCCCCCTCAACGACACCGCCTTTGCGACGTTTCAATTGATAACTATGCACGAGGTGTTTCAAAGCGCGATAACGGCTGATGACCGAATCCAGGCGCGGGAGGGGTCAGGTTTTAAGCTCATGGATCGGGTGTGGGTGAAAAGCTTAAACCGACCGGGCGTAGTTCAGGATGTGCAGCCGTGCCGCAGCGGCAAGACCGACTACTACCTGCTCCGAGTGGCTGTGGGAGGCAGCGGACTGTTCAGCGTCCTCGCAGACCCCTTGACCGTAGAAAAGTGCCGCTGATCGGAGCGGCAAACGAGCCATGAGCCGGCAAAACCGTTCATGGAGGACAACCGAAGCGACGATGAGCCGTCGGCGCGGATAATGACGATCCGGGTAAATGGAGACCGGGAGAATGCGGGTGGCGCTGGCGGGGCTCGGCGGCCACCAAGCAGGAAGAACAAAGCCAGAACAAGCCCTTACGATCTCACGCGGTTTCTGACGGAGTCCTTCCAGCGAGGTCCCGGTAGTACGCCTGCAGCACATGGAAAGCCTGCTTCCTTTCACCCTGGTCGGAAAGAAGGCCTTTCCGATTGAAGTAGTCCTGGATGCCAGCCAGGGGACGGCGCGGTGAACGAAAATCCATCAGGACCCAAGGACTCATCCCGCGCAACGAAGCGATGCGATTGAGCATCACCAACTGGTGCCGGTAGAGGCTGGCTTGGTATTCCTCAGTCCAGCGCGTATCGGGATCGCCGTGCAAGCCGTGTTTGGCGTCTCCGCCAAATTCGCTGACGATCAGCGGCTTTTCGTAAGCAACCTGCCAGCCGGTCTTTTCAGCGTCCTCCGGTTTGTGCTCATACCATCCGATGTATTCATTGAACCCGATGACATCGAGCGCTTCGCCCAGTGGATCGTCTATGATTTTGGTCATGCCTTCGGTGCGCACCAGTAACGCGGCGGTCACCAAACGCGTCGGATCCTGCTCGCGCACCTTGGCGACCAACGTATTGAGAAACCCAACCCGGGCAGGCGTGACGGGCGTTTCGTTTGCCACGGACCAGAACACGACAGACGCTTTGTTACGGTCCCGACGGATCATCTCGTGCAACTGCTGTTCGGCGTTGGCCAGCACGGCAGGAGTATCGAACTGGACGGCCCAATAGACCGGAAGCTCCGACCAGACAAGAAGGCCCATGCGATCGGCCAGACGGGTCATGCGCTCATCGTGCGGGTAGTGGGCGAGGCGGACAAAGTTCCCATTCAATTCGCGTACCCAGCCGAGCAAGGTTTTCATGTCCTCGTCGGTGCACGCACGTCCGGTGCGATATGGCGCCTCGGCGTGAACGGAGACGCCCCGCAGAAAAATGGGCGAGCCGTTGAGGAGGATCTGGGTACCGCGCACTTCGACGGTTCTGAAGCCGATCTCGTCATCGAGATTATCCTGACCGGCCTGCAGGTGCACCCGGTAGAGGCGCGGGTGTTCCGGCGACCACGGCTCCAGGTTGCCGGCCGTGAATTGGAACATCGCACGCCCGTCTGCACCCAGGTGAGCGGATTCCTTCACCGCCAACTCCGGAAGGCTGACGGTTACCTCCGTTCCGGCAGCAGCCCCTTCGACGTGTACCCAGCCCTCAAGGACGGTTCGGCTCCCACGCTTCAAATGCAAATCGTAATCGTCGATGAACTGCTCCGGCACCTCGACGAGCGAAACATCCCGGGTAAGTCCGCCATAGTTCCACCAGTCCGTCTGGAGCGTTGGAATACCGTCGGGCCGGCGGGTGTTGTCAACGGCTACCACGACAAAGTTCCCGCCGTCCTTAAGGAGGTCCGTCACCTCGCAGCAAAACGGAGTAAATCCGCCCTCGTGCTCACAGGCCTTGCGCCCGTTTATCCACACCCAGGCCTGGTAGTTGGCGGCGCCCGCATAAAAAAACACCCGCGTCCCGGGTTTGCGTTGATAGGAGAAATCCTTTTGGTACCACACCGGCCCTTCGTAGAAGAACAGTGAATCACGCTGGGTATTCCAATCGCCGGGCACCCGCAGCACCGGTGAGTTTTGAAAATCGTACTCTACAGGCTCACCGCCGGGCGCTGGGTGTTTTGCGTTCAGGAAATAGCCATTCGCGCGCGGCTTGCCATGGAAGGTGTAAAGACCGGCCCAATAGGGGTCAGCGATCGTGTGCCAGTCGCCGTTGAGGCTAATGGCCGGGCGACGGTCAGCAGCTGCCAATAACGGGGCCGGCGCAGCTGACGCTGAAAAGCCCGGGCTCATAGCCGCTCACCCGGACGAGGCAAACCCCGGCGGCCCCGCCGTGAAAGGCAGGGATCATCCGGGTAACGCGCGAGAGGAGGATTCGGCACCATTGAAGTCCTTTCGTAAATCGTGATCGGACAGGATTATCAGCCAGGGTCGAGCCTTGACGGGCTTGCGTCAAGATGCGCCGGCCAAACTTCGGAGGCGGATTTTCGGGTCGACCATTGTTCGCCGCGCCAGTACAAGGCGGGCAACAAGCCGGGCTGCTCCGGGCTGAATGCCTCCGGTTGTGACCGAAGGCACCGGCTGAGATTCCAACGCTTGCGGTGGAAAAAAGGTTGCTTTCACGACGAACCGACCGCACGCGCAAGGCCATTTACCGCAAGCGTTGCAAAACCGAGCACAAAGCCGTTCGGATAAGTCCGGCCGGCGCTTCAAACACGAAGCATCCGGGCAGGCTCTTACGTATGTGCGCCGGGTAAGGTTACCCGAGATTTGCGCGAATGCCGATCACCACCGCAACAAGACCTGCAACTCGTATGCGAGACGTTGGCCTTACCTCCGGCTCCGAGCCATTAAGCGGTGAGTACAGGCTGTTTATCAAGTATACTGTCGAGGTAGACGGACTTCCCGCTTACATCGAGACCTACGATGTTGAAAACGTGGAGATGGGATTGACCGGGTAAGCATCCCCACGGCGAAAGCGGGCAGCTTTTGAGGGCGACCTCACGAGCCCATGGTTAGCCAAAGCCAGCGGTCTCCGCCTCGCCGCAATCTGATGAGTGCCATGGACGCAGGCATCCGTTTCGGTCACGACCTTTGTTCCGTGCTGGAGTTTGCGGAGCGCCGGGAATGGCTGGTGACCAATGGCCGCGGCAGCTACGCCTCCGGCACCGTAGCGAACGTTCTTACCCGCGGCTATCATGGGTTGCTGATTGCGGCGTTAGCGCCGCCGGTCGGCCGCACGCTGACGCTTGTAAAGTTTGATGAGAGCGTTACCTACCGGGGCAGCCGGTATGAACTCTTCACCAACCGGTGGCAAGGCGGCGCGGTTGCTCCTGCGGGGCACGTCAACCTGGAAAGCTTTCACCTGGAAGGCACCGTACCGACCTGGAGGTTCGCGGTCGCGGATGCGGTCCTGGAGAAACGCATCTGGATGGAACCGTGGGCGGACACCACTTACCTTGCCTACAACCTGATCCATGCGTGCGAACCCATCGAGATGGCTTGCAAAGCTATTGTCGATTACCGGGATTACCATGGCCGGACGCATGCAGGCAGGTTCGATCAGGTTCAAGTGGATCGGGTCGACAGGGGGCTGAAAGTGACGATGGCGGCCGGGGCACGGCCGCTGTTACTCCTGTCAAATGCGGCCAGGGGTAGTCCTGTCTCGGAGTGGTATCACGGGTTCGAACTGGCGCGCGAGCGGGAGCGTGGCTTGCAGGATTATGAGGATCACCTGCACGTCGCCGATTTTCAGGCAAAACTTGCGCTGGATGATGAACCGCTGGTCTTTGCCGCTTCGGTTGAAGGAACTGCGGATCCCGACATCACCGCACTGGAGCGGCGCCGCGCGCACGAGAATGGGGTAATCGATCGCTGGGCAACGGGCCGGTCGGACGGCGGCAGGAGCGCCGCGGGTTGGGTCAGGCAGAGCGTGCTCGCAGCGGACCAGTTCATCGTGGACCGCGCTAACCCCGCGGATGCCGCGGAGACGGGGAAGACGGTCATCGCGGGGTACCACTGGTTTGCCGACTGGGGACGGGATACGATGATCAGCCTGCCGGGGCTGACGCTATGCACGGGCCGGGCGGATATTGCCCGCCTTATCCTCAAGACTTTTGCCCGGTACGTCTCCCAGGGCATGCTGCCGAATACGTTCCCCGACTCCGGCTCCAGCCCGGAATACAACACGGTGGACGCGACCCTGTGGTATTTTCAGGCCCTTTGGGCGTATTATCTTGCGACCAAGGACCGCCAAACGGTTTCGGAGTTGTTTCCGGTGCTCAAAAACATCGTGGATTGGTACCGCCGCGGCACCCGGTTCAGCATCCATGTCGACGCGAGCGATGGACTGGTTTACGCCGGCCAGGAGGGCGTTCAACTCACCTGGATGGACGCCAAGGTCGGCAACTGGGTAGTCACGCCGCGGATCGGTAAGCCCATTGAGGTGAATGCCCTCTGGTACAACGCCCTGCGTATCCTGGGAATCTTTGCGTCACTGGCGGGCGAAAACGGCACTGAGTTCGAGAAACTGGCCGGAGATACCCTGAAAGGGTTTCAGCGGTTTTGGAACGCCGCGAGCGGCTACTGCTTTGATGTGCTGGACGGTCCGGGTGGTAACGACCCTGCGCTGCGTCCGAATCAGGTTTTCGCCGTGTGTCTGCCAGGGCCGTCGCTGCACGCGCCGGAACTGCTGTCAGGAGAACAGCAGAGAGGGGTACTGGACGCCTGCGCCGCCAAGCTTCTGACCTTGGTCGGCCTCCGATCGCTCGATCCGGCGAGCCCCCAATATCGTGGCGACTACTTTGGCGATCGGGTTCAACGCGACGCGGCGTACCATCAAGGTACCGTGTGGGCATGGCTTAAAGGCCCATTCATCGAAGCGCATCTGCGTATCCGGGGTGATCTGGCGCACGCGGAGCAACTGCTCCAGCCGATGGCTGACTCGCTCGTGGCGGCCGGTGTGGGCACCCTGAGCGAGATCTACGATGGGAATGCGCCGACGCGCCCGCGCGGCTGCATCGCGCAAGCGTGGAGCGTGGCGGAACTGTTACGGATCTGGACGTTGATCGAGGACAGCAAAACGCAGGGGTCGGGCGATCGATGGCATTCTCGCTGACTCCGGCCCGGACGGTCCCGCCCGCAGCCTATCGTCGCCGCCGGAACGCAGAATTAATTTTCGACTTTTTTCCAAAACGCTGAAACCCGGTCCCCTCTTTCGCTTTGTAAAGGGGTGAACGTCCTGCGCATAGGGCACGAAGTGGCGACGCGCCGGCACGCTTCTCAAACGAAAGAATCACGACGGATGAAAACCGCAAGGACGACCGGCCGCACCCGCATCAACGTGACCACAGCCCTGCAACGCGTTGCCGCAGGTACAGGTCAATCCCATCGCCGTGTTTCGAGCCATGACGAAGTGGAGCGCCGGATCTGCAGGATCGATGCGCGCGGCGCGGGCTACCACAAAATTGAAGCACGCTGTTCCGAGATGCTGGCTATTGCGGGCACCGGGATTCTTATTTACAGCGCCAGCCTGTTTCACCACCCGATCTGCCGGGTTGGCTTTCCCACACCTGATTCTCTGCATGAGTTAACCGCTTCAGGCCCCTCGCCAGCCAACGGCATCTTCTCGCCATGAACGACCTGACCAGCATTGCACTCCAATTGCCTCGCGCAAAGAGGCGCTTGAACCACGCATTTTTACCGGATGTGCTCGTACCGGTTGAATCCGGCGAGGTTCAAAGAAAAAGAGGAGGATATTCAATCGCGCTGATAAAAAAAGCTTCGGCGCGAGTTTTAGGGGTTTGTTGCCTTCGACGAGTGGAAGGTTAGGGGGCGGCGCCTGGTCGTAGCGCTTCCGGGCATGCAGAGGTTGGCCCTAACCCGCCGGGGTTCGCCGGCGCACAGTGCAAACCACCGTTAAAAAATCGCAAGCCAGTGGAAGCGGAGATCCTGGGATTCAGCCATGCTGGTCCCTGTGAACTTACGGACGAACGCTTTAACCCGAACTTTGAGCCTGCTGTACGCAGCCGTACTGGCCGTCACGGCTACCCGCGCCGGCTCGATGCCGGATGATCAGGCCGCAACGGTCGAAAGCACGCGCTATGGCCTTTTCGACCTGCTTGATCATCGCAGCGCGTATGGTCAAGGGGTCTTTCCGGAGCCCTTTCTGGTGGATGACTCTGATCTCGAGATCAACGAGGCTCGCCTCGATTGGCTGCGCACCGGCGGAAAGGGTCTGCACAGTGACCTCGTCACAGCGGAAGTGGAGAAGGGTTTCGGGCTGTTGACCATGGAATTAGAGGTTCCCTTCGAACGGGACGTGAGTGCGGGATCGGTCTCCGAAGGCTTTGACAACATCGACTTGGGAGCGCGCTACCCCGTTTATCAATTCGTCTCAGCAGACGGGTTTCTCGACACGACCTTCGGTACGGGTATCGAAGCCGGTATTCCGGTCAACTCGTCGGTGAGCAAGAACGCCGAGCTCGTTCCAAAGGTGTTCAACGATCTAAGGCTGGGCCAGCATTTTACGCTCCAATCTATCGTCGGGTATTCCACCCTCTTCGGCGGCGGGGAAGACGGCGGATTGCAAACCTTCGAGTACGGCTTTGTCTTCGGGTATACGTTCCAGCATAAAGAACTGCCTTTACCCGGAGTGCAGCAGTTCATCCCGGTCTTCGAGTTGCAAGGCGAGACGGAGCTTAACAAACGTAACCGCGGGCATAACAGCCTCCTTGGCAACCTTGCATTTCGTGCCAACCTCAAGACAATCGGTCCGATTCAACCGCGGCTCGGGTTGGGGTTTGTCTTCCCGATCGATGCGGGGGCACGGCAGGACACGCATTGGGGCGTGATTACCAGTTTTGTGTTTGAGTACTGAAATGGCGTACGATGGGGGACGTCCACAACATATGAATAGATACCTGAGCCGCAGGAAGTTTTTGGGCCTGGCTGCAGCCGCGCTCACCGGCGCTACCGCGCTCGACAGCGCTCGAAGTGCCTCCGCGGCACGCGTGGTGGATGCCGGTCCTGCGAGCAGCTACGGTTCGGAAGGGGTGTATGACCGTTTCCGTAATCAGGGATTCTTCGTGATCCGGCAGGGAAAGCGGTTCCTGGCCCTTTCGGCCTTTTGCACACACCGCAAATGCAAGCTGACCGCAGAGCCTGACCGTTCATTTCTTTGCGAATGTCATGGGTCGACCTTTGATCCCAACGGCAAGGTTACTGCGGGCCCGGCCAAACGGGATCTGCCAGTGTTCCCGGTCTCTGTAAACGAGAGTGGCCATTTGCTTGTACAGGTTCCCGGCCCCTGAAAGCTGCCCATTGAGGTTGGAAGACGCGTCCTGACCCGCGCCTGCTCCGTGCCCCCCTCGCCCGTGGCGCCAGCGTCGCCCGGGAAAAAAAGCAGGGGGCCGCTCTCCGATTTCGCTGCGGCAGAATCTGACCGAAAAGCGCGGGCGAGCGTCTCTGCGCCTCTGCACCCTTACCAGCCATGCCGGCTTGCGGGCCGCCCGCGAAATCGCTCCACCAAGGCACGCGCGCCGGGAAACAACGCCGGGCAACAGCCGATCTCCTCGCAAAACGATTTACTGAAGTGGCCAAGGCTCGAATAGCCCACGGCAAAAGCTGCCTCCGTAACGTTATATCCGCCGCTTAAAAGCAACTCCGCCGCTTGCTCCATCCGCATCCGACGAAGGTACTGCGGGATCGTGCAACCGGTGTGTTGTGAAAAGGTGCGGCTCAGATAAAAGGGGCTGCATCCGACCCGGCGCGCGAGCTCCTCGAGCGGGGGCGGTTCTTGCAAGGTTTCGCGCAAAATCGACTTTACGGCGTCGACGCGCTCGCGTGCCAGGCGCCTTTGGCGAACGCAAAAGAATTCGGGCTGAGGCGGCTCCGGCGTAAAGAAAAGCTGGGCCGCAAGCTCCAGCGCCTTACTCTGAAACCAGAGACCTTGCGCGCCCGAAGAAACCGGCGGCTGGCGGAGCTGAAAAAACAGCGCCTCCTGGCATGCCGTCATTGCCGTGACCGGTCCGATCACCCCTTCATGCGATCCCGGCTCTCCGCCGAGCAAAGCCCGGGCGGTTGGCTTGAGCCCACGAGGCCCCTTGCCGCTAACCGCTAAGGACCTGAGCAAGAAGTCTCGCGAAAACTTCACCGCGGCGAAACGGTGTCGCTGCCCGGCTGGTCGCCGAACCTGAAAGCGGCTCTGCAATGTAGCCAAGACCGCGTAGTGACCAAGGGTACGAGCGGAAAAGCGCGTCCGGCATTTTCCAAATCGCACTTCGCCCTCACCGGATAGATTCAAACAGATTTCCAAGCGGCCGGCATCGAGGTCGGCTCCCCATTGGTGGTCGCTTTCAGAGAAAAAGTCGTGTTCTTCGATGCTCAAACCGTGCTGCGCAAGATCGCCAAAGATCCGCGCGTCAGCACGGGTGCGGTGAGCGGACGGAGAGGTAGATCTTGGAACGCTGAATTTGGCTACGGGAGAGGATCGAGCTGGCATCGTTATCGAGAATCATTCTCAATAAGCCGGCCACAGGCAACACTTCAAATCCTCTTTTCAACTCTGCAACGCGGTTGCGCAGGGACGCCCGTACAGGATGCCGCTTGGTTTGTTTAACCCGAACATTCCGGCTGAAATTTCTGCCCCGTTGCTCGAGCCGAGCGGCAGGGCCACGACGATCCCGCCATTCGAATGCAGTCCGGCTTTCAAACGCTCCGGCAGGCGCCGCCCCGGCCCTCAGTTCTGTCCGGTTTCGAATACTTGAGATTACCCGCGGCCTGGAAGGTCCGGAGCGAGCGTTCTTTGCCTAGAAGGGACAGAGAGGCTTTTGCTCAGGCCGTCCTGAATGCGGGCAACCTCAAGGTTCGAGCCCGGGAACGCCAGAACCCGGGATTGTCCTTGACGACTTGCGTGGGCGGGTCTCCCGTGCAAGTCATCGTGCTTTCGAATTCTGCCAGTTCCCCTTTACCGGCCCTCCTGCAACGTTTCGTGTCGGAGGGCCGTTACGCCGGCGTGAGCGTGCTGGCGTTGCGCGATGGCCAACCGCTGCACCAGGTCGCGGCGGGTTTCCAGGAGGTGGAGAGCCGCCGGCCCATGACGGTTGATTCGATCGTTCGGATCCACTCGGTCACCAAAGTCCTGACCGCGGTTACCGCCCTCACGTTTCTGGAGGAGGGCCAGATCGACCTTGGTGAACCGGTAGAGACCTACCTGCCGGAGGTCCGGAGTTTCCAAGTTATTGCGGGTAGTCCGCCGGAGGCCCCGGAGCTGCGCAAGCCGGCCCGGCCCATGACCGTGCGCGACTTGTTCCGGCACACGGCGGGCATCGCCTACCCGGCGCCCGGCACGCCCACTGAGCCGTTCTTTGCCGAAGCAGGCGTGTCCGAATCGGTATCATTGGCCGACAAGATTCGCCGCATTGTCCGCGTGCCGCTGGTTAGCGATCCCGGTGTACAGTTTGATTACGGGTACGGGACGGATTTTCTGGCCCGGGTACTTGAGGTGGTCAGTGGAAGGCCCTTCGAGCAACTCCTGAGCGAGCGGGTGTTGGAGCCGGCCGGTATGGCGGAGACGGGTTTCACGGTGGCGGACCCGGCCCTGGATCGGCTCGCGATGGTTCACGAGGGTGGCGGGCCCGGCAGCCCTTTGCGGGTGATCCCAATGGTGGCGGGCGAGCGACGCCCGGGCGCCTGGCGGCACCCACTGGGTGGAAGCGGCTTGTATTCGACGCTGGCGGACTTGGGCCGGTTCGGCCGGATCCTGTGCGCCGGGGGTGAGTTCGGGGGCACCCGCCTGCTCGGCCGAAAGACGGTGGATTTGATGCGGGCCAACCACCTGGCCGGGACCGCCAGCCCATACCATTCCTTCGACGCAGGCAGCGGTTTTGGGCTGGGAGTAGGCGTCCGCCTTGAATTGGGCCTGGCTGACCGAGCAGATTCACCAGGCTGCTTCGGCTGGAACGGCCTGGCAAGCACCTTCTTTCGGGTTGACCCTGCAGAGCGCCTCGTGCTGGTGGTCCTGATCCAGCATTTCCCCTTCGATGAGCACCGCCTGTTGGGCCGTATTGCCAACGTCATCTACTCGCAGCTTTAAGCCCCTGCCCGGCCCGGGGCGGTTCAACCGGTCAGATTTGCCGGGATGGCGGACGGCGTCTTTCTCGGATCGGTAGTGCAGGGCAATCAAACTACAGGAGCGGCAGGGTGCATCCTGGGCAACGGCGCAGCGCGGGTGGCGGTAAGCGGTCCGCAGACCAAGACCTTGCGCACAAACCGGCAGGATGCCAAAAGGACGAAAGGCAAACTGCTTATGCAAAATAGTTCGTCAGTCGATCCCCGCGTTCGTATCGGTCACGTACACCTAAAAGTCGCAAACCTGGACCGCGCGCTCGGCTTTTATTGCGGGGTGCTGGGTTTTCAGCTTATGCAGCGTTACGGCTCCGAGGCGGCTTTCGTCTCTGCCGGCGGGTATCATCATCATATCGGGCTCAACACATGGGAAAGCCTCGGCGGTTCGCCACCGCCGCCGGGCGCAACGGGTCTTTATCATCTGGCTATCCTCTACCCGACCCGGGCGGAACTTGCCGATGCGTTGCGCCGCGTCAGCAGTGCAGGCATCACGTTGGAGGGCGCCTCGGACCATGGGGTAAGTGAAGCGCTCTACCTGCGTGACCCGGACCAGAATGGGGTCGAACTCTATTGGGATCGTCCGCCCGAACAATGGCCGCGCACCACGGGCGGGCAACTGGCGATGTTCACCGGCCCGCTTGACCTCCGCAGCTTACTTGCGGCAACGAAAGCTCAAGGCGGCGCTTCGCTTCGTAGTGGAGAAGAACGGTTATGATGGAAGCGACTTTTGCCACCGCCTCGATGAGGAGCGCTTTCCGCACCGGCAGAAAGCTTACCGTGACACCATGAATTCAGACCGCAGACCGACCCGTGACGACTCGCCACGGGGCAACATTTCCTGGATGCGTTGCAGCCGGAACCGGTCAGGTGATGCAAACAACCGGCAGCCATGCCAAATGACTTTCTGGCGAAACTAGGGCCGCTGCAGGTAGCAGCCGGCGTGGCCCACCTGGCCGCTTTGGTCTGGCTACAACGTGGCCTGAGCTGGCTGATCAGGTCATGCGGGGTGGACCGGCTCTCGCTGATCACTAACCAGGGCGTGCAACGTGCAATCCTGCGGGCGGCGCTTACGCGACTGCAATTCTGGGTGTGGCTCTGCGGCCTGTACACCCTGTTTGCATGGTACCTCGAGCCGGTGCTGCTTCCTTACCTGCAGGGCAGTTGGTTCGTGACCGCCCGAGCGACGGACGTCCTCAGCGCTTTTACCGCCCTGGCCCTGAGCTCATTCTTGGGCCGTGCCCTTTACTTTACGTCAGCAGCCGCCAGCTGCGCAGTTTGGCGTCCAGCGACGCGTCGCACTGGGAGAACGTTGCGGCGGTGTTTTGCGCCGACGTTTTGCAGGTGGGACTCCCGTTCCTGATTGCTTTTCTGGTACTGCCGCGCCTTGGGCTACCCGTGACCATGCTCAAGAACTACCGGGAAGTCACCAACGTCCTCATCGTGCTTGCAACCGGCTACGTCGTGTGCCGGCAGGTGAACCTGGCTGCCGACAAAATCATCCTGGCCCACCGCGTCCGGGGCGGGGTCGACATCCGTTCACGGGCCTTGTACACGGAAGTGTCAGCATTACGGAAAGGTATCCTGGGCGTGCTGGCGTTCCTTACCGTGACGACCGCGATGCTCTTCTCGGCTCCCTTGCGCCAGATGGGCACCAGTCTCCTGGCCTCCACGGGCCTCTTCAGCGTGGTTGTCGGCGTGGCGGCCCAACGTTCACTCGGGCAGCTTCTGGCAGGGTTCCAACTCGCCCTCACCCAACCCATCCTTCTGGATGACGTGGTGGTGATAAACGGCGAATTCGGCCGGATCGAAGAAATCACCCTCGCTTACGTCGTGATGAATCTGTGGGATCAACGGCGGATGGTCGTGCCCATCAGCTATTTTTTGGAAAAGCCGTTTGAGAACTGGACCCGCCGTTCGGCGGAATTGCTCAGCACCGTATTTCTGTACTTCGATTACCACCTGCCGTTAGAAGAGTTGCGGGCGGAATGTTCCCGCGTTCTGGCTGCACACCCGCTCTGGGACAAACGGGTCGATAAACTGCAGCTGACCGATGCCCGGGAAGGCTCCATCCAACTGCGAGCCCTGGTCAGCGCGGCCGACCCCAACGCGCTCTGGACGCTGCGCTGCGATGTTCGGGAGGCGCTGGTGCGTTTTGTTCAGGAACGATACCCTACGTGCCTCGTGCGGACGCGGGTGACGTTGGATGGGCCGTCGAACCCTGCCAGCGCTCGACTTGCCGTGGCCGGAGAGGCAGGAGATAAAAGCTGATGCGGGAACCGCTTTATACCACAGCCGGAACCAAGGGGCGCAATGCTGCGCGGCTGCCGCGTCGAACGGCGTTGAACGCAGCCGGCGTGGTTGTATTGCTGCTTGGCCTGATTTGCGCCACCCTCGTTTGCTGGGGGGGACGGAACCCTTCCGCGCCGCAGGCAAATGATTCGCAGGCTTACAACTCGGAGAGCGGCTGGACCGATGACACCCTTTCCCCCGAGGACACCAAGGGATCTTCTCAGGCTCTGGAGCTGAACTTGGGGAAATTGGGAGCGTTGGTCGTAAACGGATGGCGCCAACTCGAGGAGTTACCCCCTTCCGAGTTACTGGCCGCCACGATCGTCACGGCTTCGCTGCTCATTGCGTCGACCTGTTTTCTTGCTGCCTACCGGTTGCGTGACCCGTGAGCGCCAGATCGGGAGAACGGCGGGGTTCCGGGCTGCAGATCGTGGTCTCGCCAGGACATTCACGCACCAGCCCTCCAGCCGTCTGGCTGACGGCCCGTCAGAACGCCCGGCCGGAAAAGTGGACGATTCATTCCCTGTCGCGTTTGCGTGGCTTTTCCCTGCGTGCCTGCCCCACCAGGGCGTGCAGTTCTGGGGGTGCTACCCGAAAGGCCCCGGACCGTACGTCCGGAACCGGTTTCCCAAAGCATCGAGGCGGACCCGCACAGGCAAGGCGTGCATGTCTGGCATAAAGAAATCCGCCCCTGAGCAAATCCATGAGCCCCAGGAGATAAAGGAACATCAGCATCGCAGCAAGAATCATCACCACGACCGCAGCAAACAGGGCCAGGTAAACGGCGGCCCAGCCCAGATTGGCCGCCAGCGCCTGAGGTTCGTTCACCCTTAAGAGGACGAGGCGGTCTTCGCCGGGTTACAATGGGTCCGTGACGGTTCCGGTATAAACGCTCGCAAGGCTGGCCCTTCGCTGTCGTGACACTCCAATGGCTTTGCTGTATTTGCCGGACTCGCAGCATCGGCCCGGTGAGCGCACACCCTGAAACGAGCCCGTAGAGGGTGGCATTGCGAACTGTGCTGTAGCGCCAGAGGTTCGCAATGCTGAAAGAAATGTGGAACACGAATGAGCGGAACGAGCACGGTCCGGAGCCGGTAGCGGCTGGCCGGCGCGTTAATTGCGGCAGGCGTTTGCCGGCGGATTGCCCGTCGACGCAAATGCGCCCGTGTCCACGCCCGGATCGGTGAAACAGTAATCGCCTATGGACGTGACGACTCCGGACACGGACATCACAGCAGGAACCCCTGCCTTTCGTCGCGTCACTCTGGCGCTGACCGCGGCAGGATTCTCCACCTTCGCCGTGCTCTATTGCGTGCAGCCGCTGCTGCCGATTTTCAGCGCCGATTTCCGCGTCAGCCCGGCGGCGAGCAGCCTGGGTCTGTCCCTATGCACGGGCTTGCTCGCCATCGGTCTGCTCATGGCCGGTCCGCTCTCGGAAGTGGCGGGACGCAAACCGGTGATGGCGGGCTCCCTGTTCGCCTCGGCGCTCCTGACCCTCCTGGCCTCGGTGGCGCCAAACTGGCCTACGCTGCTCATCTTGCGAGCCTTAGCGGGCCTGACGCTTAGCGGGGTGCCGGCCGTGGCCATGGCCTACCTGAGTGAAGAGATGCACGCCAAAACCCTGGGGCTTGCCATGGGCCTCTACATTAGCGGCAACGCCCTCGGCGGCATGACGGGACGCCTGGTTACGGGTGCAGTGACCGATTTCGTTTCCTGGCGAGCGGCAATCGCCACCATTGGCGCGTTGGCCCTGCTCGCAGCCGTCGCGTTCTGGCGCAGCCTGCCTCCCTCGACTAACTTTACCCCGCACGCACTGCGCTGGCGCGAGATCCCGACGTCTTTCCTGTACCATTTCCGCGATCCGGGTTTGCCGTGGCTGTTCGCTGAAGCCTTTCTGGTCATGGGCGGTTTCGTCACGCTCTACAACTATATCAGCTTCCGGCTTCTCGCGCCGCCTTACAAGCTAAGCCAGACTGCCGTCGGCGCCATCTTCATCGTCTACCTGGTAGGGAGCGCCAGTTCAACCTGGGTTGGCCATTTGGCCGGACGCTTCGGCCGGCGGAAAGTGCTCTGGCTGACCGTCGTCGCCGCGATTGCTGGGGTAGCGTTGACCGTCTCGGATCAGCTCGTGGCCATCCTCGCCGGCATCGTCGTGGTCACCGCGGGCTTCTTTGGGGCGCATTCGGTGGCCAGCAGCTGGGTCGGACGGCGAGCGTCGCGGCACCGGGGGCAGGCCGCTTCATTGTACCTGCTTTTTTACTATTTTGGCTCGAGCGTACTCGGGACGGCCGGCGGATGGTTCTGGGCGCGGCACGGGTGGGCCGGTCTCGCCGGCTTCGTGATGGGCTTGTTTGGGATTGCGTTGGTGATCGCGATTCGCCTGGCGGGCGTGCCGCGACTTCAACCGGAGGCGACCAGCCCGCCGTTACCCCAGTAGATGGGCTGAAGGTACCCGCTTAAACCCGTTGCCGCCGGCGGCGCTCCCACGACCGGTGCAAGCAACCCGCGATCGATCGAAACGTTCAATACGATCATTGGACAATGAAAACTGTCGACTCAGGCTTCCTGGCCGGCCTGCCCAGCTATTCCGAGGACGGCTCGGTTCATGCAGTGGTGGAAGCCCCCAAGGGTTGCCTCCTCAAACTCAAATACGATTCAAAGCTGGGGACCTTCACGGTTTCTCGCGCCCTCCCTCTGGGCCTGTCGTACCCGTTTGACTGGGGCTTTATTCCCAGCACCAAAGGCCCCGATGGCGACCCCGTGGATGCATTGATTCTGCATGCGGGATCCACTTACCCGGGAGTCGTCCTGGCGTGCCGGCTGATAGGCGTGGTGGAAATGGATGAGGACAACGAACAAGGCCGGCGTGAACGGAACGACCGGCTTATCGTGAAACCCCGCTGGCCGGATCACCTCGGCGAATTCAAGGAGGCGTCAGAATTGCCGGCGCGCTTGCGGGAGGAAGTTGAGCAGTTCTTTTTGAGCACCACATTCTTTTCAGCCAAAAACGCGAAAGTCCTAGGCTGGAGAGGCCCGAAAGAAGCCTCGGCCATGGTGGAGACGGGTCACCGGACTTACCTCCAATCGGGACGGAAAACGGAATCCTGAGACGCTCGCAGGCCAGAGAAGCACGGGCCGCCCTATGATCAATGTCCGGGTGCTCGCGGCCATCCCGAACCGACGACTTTGCTATCCCCAAAAGGGCGCGCTAGCCTTTGACCATGAATCAAGACGAAGTCAGCCGCGAGGAGCGACGACCTTTGGAGCAGGCCGTCGAGCAACAGGCCGAAGCATTGGAGCGGGTCGGCGAGACGCTCCGGCAGCCAGGGCCGCGGGAAGAGGAACTGCGACAGGCCGTTGAAGCGGTCGGACGCCAGGCCGAGGCGGTCGAACGGGAATTGGGACGCCAGACCACCGGCACCGTGCCCAAAGCCGACAGCGGGGCGGAGCCGCCGGAAACGGCGCCACACGAACCGATCGGGGGCCTGGGCTAAGCAGTCGCGCAGCGGGGAAGGTATGGCCTGCCACGCTGGACCGTTCTCGAATTTTCCTTGCTTTGAAGGGAGCAGGCGGGGCGTTTAAAGGCCCCCGCTTGCCGGAGCAATACCTTCGCCGCAGCCCGCGCGTCGAAGACCGCCGGAATTTGCTGCCCAGGCTGCTCCAGAGAGTCGTCGCGGCGGAAGCGTTAACGCGGGACTTCTTTGCTTTAAAAATGGCGCTTAAAAGCGTGCGTACCGGGCGGTGTACTTTTACGGGTGAAATGAGGTGGCGGCGCCGGGAGTAATCATATTGATTGAACATAATTTTCATATTTCCATATAAAGAATCAATGAACGGACACTGTGAAGAAACGCCCACAACCCGCCACCACTAACCCTGCACCAGCCGGTGGATGCGAGGTTTGGGGGGAAGAAATCATCAACGCCGCGGTGGACGCAATCATCACGGTGGATCGGGACCGGCGCATCGTACTGTTCAACCCGGCAGCCGAAGCCATGTTCGGCTATCCGGGAGCCGAAATGCTCGGCCAACCGCTGAACCGGTTGTTGCCGGAAGGTTTCGGGCCCGCGACTGCTCAATCCCCTGCTCGTCTTGGCCGGACAAACAAGGCTGAGCCTACGGCGAGCGCGCTGGCCCGGCTGAGCGGCCGGCGCGTGAGCGGTCAGGAATTTCCGATCGAAGCTTCCCTTTCCAACACTACCATCAATGCGCAGCCCTACCTAACGCTCATTCTCCGCGACATCACCGAACGCCAACGGACTGAGGAGGCCAACGCGCGGCTGGCCGCGATCGTGGAATCGTGTCAAGAGGCTATCATCGGCAAAGACCTGGCGGGCACCATTACCAGCTGGAACTCAGGGGCCCAGCGCTTGTTTGGCTACGACCCGGAGGAGATGATCGGCAAGCGGTTGTCGGTGCTCTTGCCGCTCGAGCAACTGGAAGACGAGCACCAGATTCTGGCCCGGCTGAAGCGGGGCGAACAGGTCGAGCCTTACGAATCGGTGCCTCTGCACAAAGACGGGCACCTGGTAGACGTCTCGTTTACCGTCTCACCGATTCGAGACGGGAGCGGGTGCCTCATCGGCAGCTCCGAGCTTACCCGGGACGTCGCTGAGCGCAAAGCGGCTCGGGCTCGCCTGCACGAAAGCGAGGAACGCTTTCGCCAACTGGCCGAAAACGTCCGCGCAGCCTTCTGGATAAGTGACCCGGCCAGAACCCGGATCCTGTACGTCAGCCCGGCGTATGAAGCCATCTGGGGCCGCTCCTGCCGGAGCTTGTATGAGGCCCCGCAAAGCTGGCTTGAGGCCATTCACCCCGATGACCGCGACCGGGTGGTGTGCGCCGCGCTGACCCGCCAAGCCGGCGACGCCTACGACGAAGAATACCGCGTCGTGCGGGCCGACTATTCCGTGCGCTGGGTCCACGACCGGGGTTTCCCAGTGCGCGACGCCGCCGGCCGGATCATCCGGATCGTGCGCGTTGCCGAGGACCTCACCGAACAGCGCCAGCTGGAACTCCAACTGCGCCAGGCGCAGAAAATGGAAGCCATCGGCCGGCTGGCCGGCGGCGTGGCCCACGACTTCAACAACATCGTCGCCATCATCTCAGGCTACAGCGAACTGCTGGCGATGGGGTTGGCTGCTGAGGACCCGCGCCGCGACGCCGTCCACGAGATCGCCCGGGCGGGCGAACGGGCCGCCGCCCTCACGCGCCAACTGTTAGCCTTCAGCCGCCAGCAAGTGCTCGAGCCGCGGGTGTTGGACCTCAACGTGGTGGTCAGCGAGGCGGCGAAGATGCTGCGGCGGCTCATCGGCGAAGACGTGCGCCTGACGACCAACCTGGCGCCGCGTTTGCGCCGGGTGCGCGCCGACCTGGGCCAACTGGACCAGGTGATCCTGAACCTGGCGGTCAACGCCCGCGACGCCATGCCCCGAGGCGGTCATCTCTTCATCGAGACCCGCGAGGTGGAACTGGAGAGCAGTTACGCCCAAGCCCACCGGGAGGTGCGGCCCGGCCGTTACGTCATGCTGGCAGTCGGCGACACCGGCTGCGGCATGACGCCGGAGGTGCAGGCCCGCGCCTTTGAGCCTTTTTTCACCACCAAAGCTGAGGGCGAGGGCACGGGGCTGGGCCTGTCGGTGGTGCAGGGCATCGTCCACCAGAGCGGAGGCCACATCACGGTGGAGAGCCTGCCGGGCGTGGGCACCACCTTCACAATCTACCTGCCGGTGCTTGCGGAAGGCACGGAGCAACCGCCCGCGGGTGCGCTCGCCGAACCGCCCCAAGGTCGCGGCCAGGTGGTCCTCCTGGTGGAAGACGAAGAACCCGTGCGAGCCATCACCCTCCTTTTGTTGGAGACCCTCGGTTACCGGGTGGTGGAAGCTGCAAACGGTGAAGACGCCTTGCGGCGAGTGACGGAGAGCCGGGAAACGATCGACCTGTTGCTGACCGATGTGGTCATGCCGGGCCTCAGCGGACGCGAACTGGCCGAGGCCGTCCGGTGCCGTTACCCGGGCCTGAAGGTACTTTTCCAGACTGGCTACACGGGTGACGCGGTGGCGCGCCACGGCATTTTGCAACCTGAAGTAGCGCTCCTGCAGAAGCCCTTCACGCTTAACGCGCTGGCCAAAAAGGTGCAGGAAGCCCTGGAACGGCCTTAAGATCGCGAAAACAGCCTTTCTCTTCCGCACGCAAGCGGCTGGGAAAAGTTTCCTCGAACAAACGGACTGGCGATCTTCTCACCATCCCAAGCGACGGCCGGTCTGATTTCACCCGGCTCACGGCGCCAGCCCGGGGGTGAGACGATCAGCCCTGGAACGCATTACCTTCACAGCGTTCGGTTCTGCCTCTGTGATCCTGATTTCATAAAGTCGACAAAGGTGCTCGCCTCACCAACTCGCCGTTTTGGGTTTAAGCGCAGTCAGACCCGTCCGATGGGGAGTGAGGGTGGAGACGTTGATAAAGGGCGAGGCTTTGAAAATTGCCCGATTTTTGATCGTAGGGGGCGGCTGCGCCCTCTTGGATTGCTCGATCGTTTGGGCGCTTGGGTTCTTTTTGCCGCCGCTGGCGGCGGTGAGCGCAGGCTACCTTGCGGGGGTTAGTTGCCACTTTGTCCTGAACAAGTTTTGGGTTTTCCGGTGCCGCCGGTCCGATTATGGCCGCCAGTTGGCGCAGTACGGCCTGAACGCCGTTTGTTGTTGGTTGCTCACGCTGACGGCAGTTCACTTCTGTCTGGGGACGCTTACGACCAACCTGCTGGTGGCAAAGCTGTTTGCGCTGCCGCCCGCCACCGCGCTGGGGTTTTGCATCTTGCACGGGCTGGTGTTCCGGAAGCGATCCCCGGCAAGCACCGCAACTGACGTGATGCCAGAGCCAATCCGCCTGAACCCCTCAGTGACCGTCCAATGGACCCGGGGTGATGCGCTCCTGGGGAGAACCTCGCGCGGGAACGGAGCGTACCGAGCGCGTGACCTCGCACCCCGTAAGGGCTGAGCGCCACGGGTTTCCGATCCCCCGCCCTCTTAGCGGATCAGGGAGGCGGCCGATCGTACGGAGAATACCTTATCCTGTTTCCCGGGACGGACGGGGTCATGGGCGACCGGGACGCTGTAAGCGTGAGTCCATCCGGCCCTCGGAACCAAGGCGGTGGTCCGCCGGATCGGACTTTTTACCTGAACTTACCGGCCCATTTTGTAGCCGGAAGCCGTCTTGCCTATCGTTTCGACCCGCGACTGAAATCTGGCTGACAGGATGCCTCCGAGGGGATAAACCCGTAACCGTGTCACGCGCGGAGGAACAAACCGTGGGCAAATTCAGATCCGGGAACATCGTGGATGCCGGCGAACCGGGCCGTGTCCTTCAAGCGATGCGAGGAGGCATCCACGCCCGGACAGCCCCCAGTAATCCACTGCGGCTGCCGGGATGTTACCCCGGCGGGTCCCGCCCGGGTTACTGCCATCTAAACTAACGGAAGGTACATGGCATCGCCTTCGATCAAGCCGACCATCGCTTCACGGATCGACCGCCTGCCGGTCTGTTCCTCCCTTGGCTGGATGGTGGTGCTGCTTTCGTTGGGCGGTTGTGTCGAGTTTTATGACATATTTCTAACGGCCTACATCGCACCAGCCTTGTACCGCAGCGGGATCTTCACCGCCACCACTAAGGGGATCTTCGGGCTGGAAGGGATCGCGAGTTTCGTGGCTGCTTTTTTCGGGGGACTCCTCGTGGGAACCTTGTGTTTGGGCCGGTTGGCCGACCGGTTCGGCCGGCGGGCGGTCTTCAGCTTTGCGCTGGGTTGGTACTCCGCTTGTACCTTTGTGATGGCGTTTCAGCAAACTGCGGCGCAACTTGATTTTTGGCGGTTCGCGGCTGGAATCGGGGTGGGCGTGGAGTTGGTTACCATCGACACCTACCTTTCCGAACTCGTCCCGAAAGGAAGGCGTGGTTCGGCTTTCGCCTTCAATCAGTTCATCACCTTCCTCTCCGTGCCTCTGGTCGCGTTCATCTCCTACCTTTTGGGAACAACCCGCTGGTGGAACCTGGATGGATGGCGATGGGTTGTGCTGATCGGTTCTTCGGGAGCCTTGATCATCTTCTTCATCCGGCGCGTCGTCCCGGAGTCACCCCGGTGGCTGGAACAACGGGGTCGCCTTAAAGAGGCCGACGAGGTAATGCGGCGCATTGAAAATCAGGTAGAACGTGAAATCAAGCGTCCATTGCCGGAGCCTCAGAGTGCCCCGGGTGAGGTCGTCCACGGGACCGGTGCGTTCAAGGAGATCTGGCAAGCGCCTTACCGCCGGCGAACGGTCATGTTGATGGTGTTTAACTTGTGTCAGGCAATCGGTTACTATGGCTTCGCCAACTGGGCGCCAACCTTTTTGTTGGCCAAAGGCATCAACGTCACGAAATCCCTGGAGTACACGTTTCTTATCGCGCTGGCCAATCCGGTTGGCCCGCTTCTTGGCTGGATCTTCGCCGAACGATGGCAACGGAAATGGCAGATCGTTTGGTCGGCGATCTCGATCGCCGTCTTCGGACTCTGCTTTTCCCAGCAACGAGTTCCGCTCGGAGTGATCGTCACCGGAATTTTGGTTACCCTGAGCAACAATTGGATGTCGTTCACCTTTCACGCCTACCAGGCGGAGCTTTATCCCACCCGCATTCGCGCTCAGGCAGTCGGCTTTGTATATTCATGGAGCCGGCTCGGAGGCATGATCGGCAGTGTTATCATCGCTTTCATGTTGAAGGCGTATGGAACGGCAGGGGTCTTTGTCTTGATTGCCCTCTGCATGTTCCTGGTCGCCGTCGTCATTGGCGGGTTCGGACCGCTGACGAACAACCGGCGTTTGGAAGAGATCGCCCGATAGCCGACTCCCAAAAGGCCAGCCAAACACGGCGCGACCCTCGGCGACAAAAACCCGAAGGTCTCCCCACCTTTGACGCCTGCCTGGACCGGCGCACGCCTTCAGGCGTCCCGAGGGACGCAACCCCTGGGGAACGCCCGCACAGCACAGGCACTAATGTACCTGCCTAACCTCAGCCGTCCCTGCGGGACGAAAGCAGCAATACCCGGCCATGTATCCTTAACTAAATGGCAGAGGGGTTCCACAATGGGAATGGGACCCTCCCACCGGTCAAACCCTGTACGGGCGGCAGAACCCGCGAGCGGCGCCTTCTGCCGCCCTTTCAGGGCTCGATCGTGATTGTACGGTTACCCAGGGGGTAAAGCCCTGGGCTAGGTTCTCCTGGCCCTGATACCGTTTCCACAGTTATGCACCGGCGCCGCCAAAAGGCCGCCCCCCAGCCGTTCTCCACCGCGGCGCCGGTGCATAACTTGGCCGCGACCCAACCCGAGCTTGTGAATAACCCCGGGCCGTGTCAGAAAGTGAGTGGCAGCTTTGCCTCCGGGCCGGCACGGTCTTCCCGCCCCCGCTCCCCGAGAGCTTCCCGAAGATCACCGGCCGGCCCGCAGGCTTCGGTCCCAACGTCTGAGAGAACTACATCCCATGAGGATCCTGTATCAGGTCGACTCCGGACTGAAGCGCAGGCTGAGGCTGCGGCTCCCCGCTCCCAACCCCCCCACCCGAAAGTCCCTATGGCTACTACCCCCCAAGCCCCCTTCGCTCACTTCGCGAGCATCGACTGGGCCAAGCACAAGCATCATGCCCTCATCCTCAACCCCGCCGGCCACACCGTCGCGGAGTTCGACTTCGCGCACTCCGCCACCGGTTGGCAGGAGTGGCGCGAGCAAGCCGCGCGCTTTGCGCCTTTAGCCGTGGCGATCTCTGACCAGCCAAGGCACCGTCATCGACCAGTTGCTCCGCACCCCCGAGTGCACCATCTTCCCGCTCAACCCCAAAGCCGCCCAACGTTACCGCGAGCGCAAAGCCCCCAGCGGCACCAAAAGTGATCACCTGGATGGCTGGAGCTTTGCCGACGCGGCGCGCCTGGATTGGGCCCATTGGCGGCCGCTGTGCCGCCAGGACCCCCTCTTGGACCACTTACGGCTACTGTGCCGCGACGAGGTGGCCTTGATCGAAGAGCGCACCGCCTTAGTCAACCAACTTATCGCCGCGCTGCATGAGTACTACCCCACGGCCCTGGCGGCCTTTGAGGACTGGACGCTGCCGTCGGCTTGGGCGTTTCTCGAAGCGTTCCCCACCCCGCAGGCCCTGGCCCGTGGCGGCAAACGCCGCTCTCGAGAAATTCCTGCACACCCACAAGCTGGCCCGGCCCGCAACCTACCAGAAGCGCCTGGCGCTCTTCGCCCAGGCGCTGGCCTTTCCGGCCTCGGAGGCCCTCACCTTAGCCAAGAGCCGCCTGGCCCTGACGCGCGCCCGCCAGCTACGGGTGCTGCAGGCGCAGTTGGACGACTACCGGGAGCAAATCGAGAAGCTCTTTGCCCAACACCCCGATCATGAGCTGTTTGGCTCGCTGCCGGGGGCCGGCCCCAAACTGGCGCCGCGGCTGTTAGCCGAATTGGGGGATAATCGTCAGCAGTTTGCGTCGGCCCAGGCGCTGCAATGTTACGCCGGCACCGCTCCGGTCCGCTACCAAAGCGGCCCGGTCCATAAGGTGCGGCTGCGCGGGCCCTGCGACAAGGTCCTGCGGGCCACCGTGTACCTGTGGGCTGACTGTAGCCGGCATAGCTGCCCCTGGGCCCAGACCTATTACCAGACCCTGCGCAAACGGGGCAAAACCCACGCCTGCGCCTTACGTTGCCTGGGCCAGCGCTGGCTTAAAATCCTCTGGAAGATGTGGCAAACGCGCACCTGCTACGATGCGGAGTTGCATCAGAAAAACCAACTCCGCCACGGCTCCTGGGTGCTCAAACTGCAAACCGCTTAACCGGCTGCTCCCATGTCAATAACTTCGCGTAAAAATCCACTTGCAACCCAGAGAACATCTTCGGGGCTGAAATCCGGTCGAAATGTTACCGAGATAACCGTCTAAATAGTACAAGCTTTACCCCAGTTTTTTGAAGGCAACGCAAAGGAAAGCCGTCCCTGCCCTGCAGGGGCGTGGCGGAGTTTAGCCAGGGGCCTTAACGTTCGGTGCGAATCAGCCGATTCCGACCCGCGACACCGCCCGGAAACGGCCCAGGGCGACCCGACCAAGGTTTTAGCCCCGAAGAGGCGTTTGATGGCCTGAAGGGCCGAAGGAACATAGCCCAGGGTTTACCCTGGGAGACCGTCAAATTGTGATCAGCCCTCCTAAGGCGTCATGTCCGTACGCCCATCCTGACAAACGCCCGCCCCGCCGGGTTGGATTTGCTGAAGGGGCGGCAGAAGGCGTCGCTCCCGGGTCCTGTCGCCCGTTCAGGGCCAAAAGACGCTCGCGGGGCGATCCCCCGGCGCGGGCGGTTGATTGGCCTCAGCGTTGAAGGCCAGGTGGTCGATTTTCCGGCCGCCCCGCCGGAGCAAGGACCAGCTCAAACGTCGTGAGAATGGGTGTATACGATAGTTAGAGAATATGGCGAAACTGACCTACGACAAGGTGATCACGGCCCTTGTCGTGATCGATCCCTATAACGACTTCATTTCGCAGGGTGGCAAGATATGGGACCGCATCAAGGGCGTTGCCGAAGCGAACCATTGCGTTCCCAACATATTGCAAATCATCAATGCGGCGCGGGCGGCAAGGCTTCGCGTTTGCTATGCCCTGCATCATCGGTACCGTCCGGGCGACTACGAGACTTGGAAGTACATCGCGCCCATTCAGAAGGCGGCGTGGATGCGAAAGAGCTTCGAATTCGGCACGTGGGGCGGCGAGATCCGTCCCGGGTTTGAACCCAGGGCAGGCGACATTGTCGCCACGGAGCATTGGTGTTCCAGTGGCTTTGCCAACACCGATTTGGATTTACAGCTCAAACAGCACGGCATCCATCAACTCATCGTCAGCGGGCTCATCGCGCATACCTGCGTCGAAGCGACCGTTCGTTTTGCCGCTGAGCTTGGTTACGAGGTCACGATGGTGAGAGACGCGACCGCGGATTACTCGGATGAAGCGATGCACGCCGCTCTCGACATCAATCTCCCGAACTACGCCAGTGCTATGTCGACTACCGCTGAACTCATCGATTCGATTTCTTCCCTGCAGCCCTCGGCCGAACCGGGGTGAGACTCGTGGCTGTTTGGTTGGTGGCGGGGGCGAGCGTCGACGACCCGCATTTTTCCTCGGATTTGCGCCTGGAGTATGCTGTAGCTTGGCCGTGAAACGGCGCATTGTTGACGTACGACCAAGCGCAGGGCGTGCCTTTATCGACAACCTCTGGAGGAGACCGCGGCGGCAAGCCGAACGATGCGTACGTGAAGCGCAAGCGCGGCTTGAGCCCGAGGGCCGCGAAACCGGGGCCGGGGATTGTTTACAGCCCGTGCGCCGGCCGATGCTTCTGCTGCTGCTTGGAAACAGTCTCGGTCTCCTCTTGCTCGGCTTTGGCCTTTCAAATTCTCGCCCTTCCGCAACGCACCGCCCTGGCGAGGCGAAGCCCTGGCGCACCGAAGCGAAGCGTTACCTTGAGGCAAACGATTACGTCAAGGCAGAGCAACTATTGAAAAAGGTCGCTGACGCCGGCGACACGGACGCAATGGACCACCTGGGCGAGTTGTACCTGTACGGCCCGGCCCTCTACCGAGATAACGCCCAAGCCCGCGAGCGGTTCCTAAAAGCTGCCGAGGCCGGCAACGTATCTGCGATGAACCACATGGGCCAGCTCTACCTGTATGGCTGGGGCGTCACCCAGGACTCGGTCCGGGCGCGTCAATGGTATCAAAAGGCGGCTGAGGGTGGCAGCTCAGAGGCCATGTACACCTTGGGCTGGCTCTATGAGCACGGCTGGGGTGGCGGCCGGGACGTTACCCGGGCTCGCAGGTGGTATCAAAATGCCGCGGCGACCGGCAACGCGGAGGCCGGCCAGGCGCTCTCGCGGATGCACTCAAAGTAGGTGGGGGAACAGTCCCGCCCTTCGCGTTCCTCCAAAGTCGAAGCCCGTTCAAACGCAATCGCTCCTCATTCCCCGGGGCCGGGGCACCGCGTCGCGGGGGCAGTACAAAATCCCAGCTTACTCGGCGGCGTCGGCAGCAACCGGGTTGATCACTGAAATCGCGAGCTGAGTCAGTTTCCGGTCGGTCTCGGTTTCTTCGTCGAGCGTCGTCTGAAGGAGCCGGGCACCCTCCGTGTCGCCCAACAGCTCCGCGTACGTGCGGGCGCAGCCATAGCCCGCCATTTCATAGTGCTCGACGCGCTGTGCGGCGGCGAGCAGGCCCGCATCGCGCACGCCTTCTTCGGCGTCCCTGTTGAACAGCTCAGCAGCTTCGGCCAGCACGCCCTCCATACCCCGGTGCCTGGGGCCGCGAGTCGACTCGTCGTGGCGGTCCAGGATCTCTTCCAAACGGGCAGCCTGCCGCATGGTTTGTTCAAGGTGCTCTCGGAAGGCGAGGACGAGTTGGGCGTTACTCGTGGCTTGAATCATCTTGGGCAGCGCCTCGGCAATCTGCGTCTCGGCACTGTAAAGGCCTTTGAGTTCGCGAACGTAAAGGTCTTTGAGGGTTTGAAGCTTCATTTTCGGAAGTCGTTTGGCGGTCGAGGTCGGTATTGGCTCGAGCTTGGCGCAAGAGGGGTCACGGCTGGCCGGCCGGCGGAAACTTCTGCTTCCTACCACCGGTGGGTTTTCAAATGAGCGGTGATGGACCAAAACACGATTCTCCTTCACCGCCCCCTTCGTAGCGCCCGGGCCAGTACCGATAAGCAAAGATCCTCGAGGCCATCGCGGCCGACGTCAAGGCGGTTAGATCCCCGTACCGAGGATTCTTGACGCGGTGCTTGGGCCATGATGGCGAGCGCGTGACGAGGGGCAACTGATCACTGCCTTCAACGGGCGAGCGGCACGGGGCGGCCCCTTTTTGTCGATGGCCTGGAGTATATCCGCTCCGCCGCGCGTTTTACAGACCAGCACCTCCAGTGCCTCGCGGACAGGAATGGCGCTGCAGCCCCTCGTGGTTTCATCGTCTTTCACCAGCGATCGTGAGCTGCCATTTTCCCGGCGGAACCTCGATCCTTGCGGCGGTTCCGAAAGCGATTAGAGATATTTGGTGGGAGACAATTCGATCCGTCACCGGTATTTCCACTCCGGGGAACTATTCAGCCTTAAGCACCTCACGGGGAACCTCGAGCTCGCCCATGCGATCTCGGACGAATCCGGCGGCCGATACACGGCGATATTGCCGCAAGACCTTGAAATCAACCAGCGTTGCGCGAGCGCCATTCGGGATGCCGACCTCCTGGCATTGGTCAGCGCGGACGTCGCACTCTTCCATTTTGACGGTCCGGAACTTGATTCAGGAACCGTCGTGGAGTTTGTGTTCGCCAAGCTCGCTGATATTCCCGCCGTACTGCTTCGTACCGATTTCCGGCGGGGCGGGGACAGTCACCATGATCCTTGGAATTTGATGGTGAGCGATTGGCCAAGAACGATCAAGGTCATACTTCACGGTATGGAACTTTATCACGCGACGCGGCACAAGCAGGGAGACCGGCCGGCCGAGCCTACGATCCGGGAGGTGGCTCGCCAGGTTATCGAGGCTTTCGATCGCGTCATCAGACAACCCGCCGTGCTCCCGCGGGGCCTGCGCGAGGCGGCTTACCACTGGTTATCCATCGCACCCGGGTTCGGAAGCGCGGCTGCTGAAGTCGATGCTCGATTCAGCGATATCCTGAGAGGAAAGGTTATGCGCCAACTGCTGTGATCGAAAGCCGGACAGCGTGGAGCGTCAGCGCAGTCCGTGGGCTCTGTGATCTACTACGCCCATATCGCCCATCAACGCGATGCTCGGGTTATTATCGGCACGGCTGCTCGGCGTGGATTCACCCCCTGAGCCGGCATTCTACCGAGATAAGGTAATTATCTGAATGGTATTACAGGTGTGCCGCGCCGGGCCTGCCCTGGGGTTAACGGCAACGGCGCCGAGCAGGGTAGCGTCCGGGAACTGGCGGCCGGCATCTCAGCTCAAAGGTCGGCCGGAAGTCTGGCGAGAAAATCGGCGACAAAAGGTGCGTAGACGGATGCATGGAGAAGGGTCGTATGGCCGCCGGTCTCCTGGCTGGCGGGAATCAGGACGAATTGCCCCTTGCGGACCTTTTGCTTGGCCCGATCAAAGCTGCCGAGTTCTGGCGGGTTCAGTTCGTCGTCAGCAAAGTTAATGGCGAGCACCGCCGCCTGAATCGTTTCCAGATCCGGCATGGCGTCATAATCGGCGCTTGCTTCCAAGCGGTGCACCAGGTCGTTGGCATCGATCTGGCCGCTCTGACAAAAGTCGGCGATGCTTTGGAGCAAGGCCTGTACCTGTTCAACGCTCGCCAACTCTTTCTGGAGCTGGATCGCGTTACTGGTCATCAGTCGAAACAGCGGGTAGACCCGCGCCAGTGAGGGAGGCGGTTGATGATAGTCGCCGCCGTTCCATGCAGGGTCGGATCGAATCGCCGTGGTAATCATGCGCCGCCAAAGCAGGTTGCGGCCTGCAATTTTTTCCGGCTGGCAACCCACCGGGATGATGGCATCCATTAGCGTCGGGTATTGTTCGCCCCAAAGCCAGGCGTGCATCCCGCCCATGCTGGTGCCGAACACCAGCCGCAGATGTTTGATGCCGAGCCCCTCGGTGACGAGCCGTTGCTCAGCGGCGATCATATCCTTGTAGCCATAATGCGGGAATCGATCGTGCAGCCCATCACTGGGCTTACTCGAGCCGCCAAGTCCGATGGCGTCGGGCAGGATGAGGTAGTACTTCGTTGAGTCAAGCGGCTGACCGGGCTGGAACATCACCCCCTTAAAGCTGTCAGCCAGAAACATCGTTCCTGTGTTGGTCGTGCCGTGAATCAGGAGAACCGCGTTCCGGACCTCTCCGGTAACGGGATCGCGCGCGGGCTGGCCGATCGTCCGATAATGGAGCCTCAATTCAGGCAACGACTCGCCATTGCAAAAACGAAAGTCTTTAAGGACATAATCGCTTTCAGCCGTAATCAACGGATCCTCATCGCCAGGCTGGCGGGCCGAGTCTTCCCGGGCGAAAGCGAGGGGAATCTGAAGGAACCCGGCGGTGAGCAAGGATACAATCGGGCGCATGGATGTTACCGTGGGAGGTTACGACCGAAACGGGAAGAAGGGGCTGCGTTTCGTTTCTTTACGATGGCTGTTTTGTCTTTGATGTAAATGGTTGACGGACTCCGACGGCTAACGGCCGCAGGTTTTCCCGGCCGGTTTTTTATAAAGCTCACCTTGGCTTGCCCGTAGAATATCCTCGGCCATCTCCGGAGCAGGGTTGTACGCTGGAGGAATGTTTCCTGAGCGCATCGTCCGCCTGAGCGGAGAAGCCGCCGACATTTGTCACCGGCTTGGTGCTGCGGATCGCGTCGCAGCCGTGAGCGCGTTCGCGCCGGGCGCAGTCCGCGTGGGCCGTCCGGTGGTCGGCGGGTTTTCAACGCTCCGAATGGCAGACCTGCTGTCAATCAAGCCCGACCTGGTGATCACGTTTTCTGACGTGCAAGCCCAGCTTGCGGCCGATCTCATTCGTAACCATTGCACGGTTCTGGCGACTAATCAGCGCTCGTTACGGGGAATCACCCAAGCGATCCTGTTGATCGGGCGCAGCATCGGCTGCGCTTCGGAAGCCGAAAACCTGGCCGCTGTGTTTGAGCGCCGGCTTGAGACCTTGCGGCAGGCGGAGGGGCCGCGCCCGCGGATCTACTTTGAAGAATGGGACGAACCGCTCATCACGGGTATCGGGTGGGTAAGCGAGGCAATCAAGCTGGCGGGCGGCGAGGACGTGTTTTACCGGCCTGATGCAAAAGCGGCTCGAGACCGGCAAGTCGAAGCGAGTGCCGTTTGCCACGCTGACCCTCAGATCATCTTCGCCAGTTGGTGCGGGAAGCCCGTGGATGGGCAACAGATCGCGAGACGGGCCGGCTGGGACGCCATCTCGGCGGTCAAGCACGGCGAAATTCATGAGATTGCCTCAGCGGACATCCTTCAACCGGGCCCGGGTGTGCTTGAGGGCATCAAACAAATGTCCACGATCATCGAACGGTGGCGACGGGCGGCTGACTCGTCTTCGTTCCGGCGTTAATTCAAATGCACATCGAGCGTTCAAGGTTTGGCTATTCTCGATGCCCCCTCGGGGGCAAAGACCAGCTCAACCATGCTGAAAAGGCCTGTGTTCCGGGGCCGGGACGCGGCTCACCTCATGCGAGGCAGACAAGATTACCGGACAGTTGCCCCGTACGCATCCGGCGCAGAATGGGTTTGGGGCGGGATGGGAGACAAGGAAAGGTTCGACGGGTCCAAGGACCAGCGGCGGGCGAGCGCCAACGAGGCGACGAACAATCCCCCGATGATCAGCAGGGTCAGCCGCGTACCGAACCCTTGGGCCACCGCTCCCCAGACGATGCCTCCGGTCGCCATGGCCCCCTGGGATAACATGAGCACCGCAGCATTCAGGCGTCCCCGAGCCCACGGGGCAATCGCCCGTTGGGCCGCCAGCCACAACTCGGAAGCCGCAAGGGTCCAGGCGGCGCCGGCCATCGCCGCTACCAGCAAACAAGACGGGTTATGCTGGATAAGCGCCAGCCAAATGTAGACGGCCGCCAGGAACGCGCTGCCTGCGGACGTCAGGCGGTTAGTCGAGAAGTGGCGCCGCGCCCAGGTGTGCAGCACGAGACCGCCCAGGACCGAGCCGGCACCCATGCAGGTGAACAGCAGCCCCAGCATTGCCGGCTGAAGCCGAAGCTCCTTAAGAGCGATAACGGGCATTAAGGCCGGGATGGCGGACACAAACAGCGCAAAGAGAAAGTTGCGAGCCAGCACAGCACGCACTTCTGCTGAGTCCCAAGCATAACGGAACGCTTCGCCCAGGGAACGCCGCAGGTCGCCTGCGCCGGAGGGGGGCATGGCCGGCTCTTGGCGGTGACGGCCATGGCTCAGGGCGGCCACTACCCCCAGGAAGCCGAACGCGTTCAGGCCGAAGACAATCGGGGGACCACTCGTCGCCAGCAATAAGCCGCCCACAGCCGGGCCGGCGATGCCGGAAAGGCTCATCTGTAGCGAGCCGAGAGTGACCGTGGACGGCAATTCCTCCGCAGGAACCACATCCGGGATCAGTGCGGTCCAGACCGGTGCGCTGAAGGCAAAGCCGACGCCTGAGGCGAGGGAACCTACCAGGAGCACCGCCGGGGAGAGCGCACCACGGAAGCCCAGAAAAGCGAGCGCACCGGCAACAACCGCCTGCCAAATGCTGATCGCCCGCAGCAAGAGGCGGCGGTCAACTGCATCGGCCAAGCATCCGGCCGGTAAGGTAAAAAGCAGGAAAGGCAGTGACGCGGTACTGGATAACAGCGAAAGGGCAAAGGCCGACGCTGAGAGGTGGTTAAGCGCCCAGCGCGACGCCGTCTGGTCGGCCGCGACGGCCGTGCCGCTGGCCAGGGCGGCCGTCCACAGGCGGAAAAAGGAACCATTGGCCAAGGCTGAAAAGCTGGATGGATTTCGTAGTTTTTGCATAGGCGACACAAAAGGGCAGCGTGGGATTCTACTCCGCGTTTCCAGGTAGATGGGGCGTATCCAGCTGATGTGAAAGCATAATCGTTACCGGCGGATCAGTTAGTGAATTAGTCAGTGAGTTAGTTCTTTTGTCATCAGGCAAACGGGGCCACGGCGGGACTTTCCGGTGGGTGATACCAGCCATCATCGGCTGGATCGGGGCTCTGGCGGCTGGAAGCGGCAGGAGCCGAAAAATGCACGTTGGCACCTCCGGTTGAAGAACACCCGGTGACAAACGCGACCGTTAAGGTGACGATGGTCAAAATCAGCGCCGGCCGGCCGCTACATTTTGAGGATCGTTCGGGCCATCTGGCGTGCGGGATGCCCTGCTCGCTTTTCATATAGGAGTTTATCTTCATACGAGTTCCGGTGATGCTTCTGCCGTTCCGTACGGGTCAGGGACTCTTTTTATTCCCGAGACCGCATTAATCCCGGCAACGGCGAAACCTCCTTGCTCAAAAAGCACGGGCGAGCTTAAGTGTGCGCGACTCAGCCGCTTGCGCCCGTATGCAACCGATCTCTCTCGTCGATGCTCCGATTTTGCTCACCGCAGGCTTTCTGGCGGGCATTATGAATGCAGTGGCGGGCGGCGGCACCTTTCTGACGTTTCCGGCCCTGGTGTTCACCGGGCTTCCGTCGGTGGCGGCCAATCAGACCAGCACCGTTGCCGTATTTCCCGGCCAGCTGGCCAGCGTCTGGGCTTACCGGAAGATCATGGCGGCCGAAAAGCGAACCGTTCTGGTGCTGGGCCTGACGAGCCTTTTTGGCGGCGGCCTGGGCGCGATCCTTTTACTGCGCATTTCCAGCACGGCGTTTGACCGGCTGGTGCCCTGGCTGCTGCTTCTTGCGACCCTGTTGTTCGCGTACGGCAGAAACCTCCGCGAACATCTGGGGTGGCGGCTGGTGGAGATCTCCGGCGGTGAGATCGGCTGGACCCCCTTGCTCAAAGCGGCCGCCCTTCAGTTCGTGATCAGCGTGTACGGGGGTTTTTACGGCGCAGGGGCGGGCATTCTGGAGCTGGCGATCCTCGACCTGCTTGGCTTGGACAACATTCACCTGGCGAACGCGCTCAAGGTGATCCTGACCACTGCGTTTAACGTGCTGGCATTGGTAATTTTTATCACGGTGGGTAAAATTTTCTGGCCTCAAGGCTTGTTGATGGGCTTGGCAACAATCGGGGGCGGCTACGGCGGCGCCTGGGTTGCGCAGAAACTCCCTCAGACCTGGGTGCGCCGTTTCGTGACGGTCGTTGGGGCTTTGATGACGGTGTATTTTTTCGCCCGGCTGTATTGAACGAAGGCAATGAATTTTAACACCGGCCCGCGCTCCTTGCGAGCCGGTGTAAACGTGCACCCCGAGAATTCGCCGCATCGCGCTGCTCCGGCGGTCGACTGCAAACCACAGGGGGGTGGGTGATGCTTGCGCGTTACGCGAATCCTCGACCGGCGAAGCGGCGGGCCACGGGGGGCTCCCTTCGTCCCCGGTTGCAGGTGCCGGCTTTACCAGCGCGCATCAGGCTCCCGGCGCATCGGGCGATCAGTCACGCCATTGCCCAAACCGCCCCTCACTGATGAACGATCAGAAGAGAACATCATGAACTTAAAAGGTAAAGTCGCCATCGTCACCGGGGGGAACAGTGGGATCGGTTTGGCTATCGTGCTGGAACTGGCCAAACAGGACGCAAACATCGTCATCGACTACGTCTCTCATCCCGAGGCTACTGAAGATCTGGAAAAGCAAGTTGCCGCCCTCGGGGATCAGGCCATCGGCGTCAAAGCCGACGTGAGCAAGGTCGATGAGTTGCAAAATCTGATCGACACCGCCGTCCAGCGTTTCGGCCGTCTTGACATCATGGTCAACAATGCCGGCATCGAGACGCGCACATCCATCGTCGACACGACCGAAGAGCAATACGATAAGGTGCTCGCGGTTAACCTCAAGAGCGCATTCTTCGGCACTCAAATCGCCGCGAGACAAATGATCAAGCAAGGGGGCGGCGGCCGCATCATCAACATCAGCTCGGTGCATGAGGATTGGCCCATGCCGGGGAACACCCCGTATTGTTTATCCAAGGGCGGCGTCCGCATGCTCACGCGCACGGCCGGGGTTGAACTCGCGCCGCATAACATCCTGGTCACCGGCGTGGGACCCGGTGCAGTAGCAACTCCTATTAATCTCTCAACCATGAAAGATCCCGAGCTCATGAAGAAGCTCAATGCGGCCATCCCACTGGGGCGCATGGCGACGCCGGAGGAAATCGGGAGCGTCGTGGCCTTTCTCGCCGGCGACGGAGCACGCTACATCACGGCCACGACCATTTTTGCCGACGGCGGCATCATGCAAAGCAGCCCGGGGCTGTAGGCTTGCCCTCCCTCATCCGGCATTCTATCTGATTTGTCGTATTGCCGTCCGCGGCTACGGCCAGGTCCGGAATTGCGGCCTCGGCGGCAAGGGCGGCGCTGACTCATTTTCTGCCGCCCCTTCAG
>JAFBAP010000075.1 GCA_019247695.1 Verrucomicrobiota bacterium
GTACACCAGCGGCGAAGCGTACCGGGGCAAAGCGTGCGTTGTGTTAGGCGCTTGCAATTCGGCCCACGACATCTGCGCCGACCTCTGGGAGCAGGGCGCGGACGTCACGATGGTCCAGCGCTCATCCACGCACGTGGCCAAATCCGACAGGAGTTACGCACTGTGTTGATCTGCCATCTGGTGGATGAAGGCGCCAACCGCTTGGTCAATGAGGTGGCGTTTGAGTTCATACCAACTGGCAATCAGGCCACGGCAGCGCCGCTCCTCCAGCTTCAGGAAGGCCCGTAAGGCGCAGAAGACGTGATTGCCAATCGCCTGCTTCCAGCGCACGAAGAACTTCTCGGCATGGCAGACCTGCTTGAGGGCCCGATGGTAGCCTTCAATGGACCAATGCTGCCGGTGGACGTGCACGAAGTGACCGTAGGCGACTTTCATGCGCTTTTTTTTTGCGGGTCGTATTGGGCGTAGTGTCTCGGCTCGCCGTTTTTATCGAGCGTTCGAAACAGCGTCACAAAACCAAACTTGCGCAGATGCACCACCTGGCCGCAGTCGGGCAACTCCAAAGCTCCCACCGGCACATAGTCATGCTCCCGTTGGCTGACGATGCGGTTTTTCTCCAGGCCAATGAGAAAGCCCAGTCCCTCTTTCCTGAGGAACTTGAGGTTGTCCACCCCGGAGTACCAGCTATCGGCACTCACCACCGCCGGCCGCAACCCCCAGCCGAGCACTTCGCTGACCATCGCCCGGAACAGCTCATTTTTGGTCTTGCCCTCAGCCTTATCCACCAAGCGAAAATTGACGGGCAGGCAGACCCCGTTGGGGTCGGTATACAACAGGGTCACCAGGCAGACGCCCTTGACGGCGCGGCCGTGCTTGCCGCTCCAGAAGTAGCCCACCAATTCGGTCTTGCCTTCCTGGCTATAGGGCTTGTCCAGCACGGTGTCATCGGCACTTAACGTGCCGCCTTCCAAAACCAGGAGCGGCCGCCCCTCTTCGAACAAATCCTTGCCGCCGAAGGCCTCCCGATTCAAAAACCGGTTGACCGCATCATGGGCGAACTGGCCGGCCACTTGAGCCAACCGCACGCAGCCCGCACTCTGCGGCTCCGCCAAAAGGAAAGCCGTGTAGTGCTCCAGGGTGCATTTGGCCGTCGAAGGTTTGCTCAGCGTCCGCATAAGGTCAAAAGGCCCAATATGGCCGATAACCACGCCCCCCTCAAGCGTCACGGTGCGTAAGTCCTGTACATTTGGGATGATCCTGATTCGGCATCCGGTTTCAACCGGGAACGAATACCCTCATATACCGAATAACGTCCGTGCGGAGCTAACCAATGGTACGATAGATGGATGGGACAGGGAGGCAGGCTTTTCAGATCAACCCTGCTCCCGTTGTGCAGTTCAACCTGTAAGTCGTAACCGGACGAAGCTTGCATGATGCGAGGAGGTGCCACCACACGGAGGCTCACCGCCGAGAGCGGTTCCAGGATCTGTTCCATCCGGAGGCGACTAAGCATCCTTGGAAGCGGGATGGGCGAGTTCGATGCCACGGCGAACAGGTCCGGTGCAGAACGCATTTCCTGAATCGAAAACTTCCGTCCAAGATTTTCACCGGGCTCATACGGGTTCCCGAACCAGACCAGCACGTGCGGAAAGTGCCTGCTGAGTTCCCGCTTCAAAACCCGAGGAGATTGCTCATTGATATGCATCAACAACTCGTATCGGGTCCGCGGCTCAACCGGAAGGTATGCGCCGATCGCAGCGGCAATTCGTAGTTTTCGCCGGTACTCGTACTGGTAATACCAGGCGTTCGGGTACGTGTGGATGATGAACAGCCCGTATTGCGCGAGATTTTCGCTGACTCGCCGGTAGAGCACGTCCAGTTCAGAAGGCTTCATGTGCTCGATGAGGTCCGAGGCCACGGCAACATTGTAGGGGCCATTCATCCCAGCCTGGTTAACGTCATTGCACTCGAGCGAGATCGATGATGAGATCGCCGGGTTTCTTGCCAGAGCCTCGCTGGCGATTTCGATCGCGTCTTTGGAGTAGTCGATCGCATCGACGGCAAACCCCCGGCGCGCAAGTTCCAGGCTCAGTTCACCCCGGCCGCATCCAAGGTCCAGCGCCTTCCCCGCGGGGCCGACGCCGCATAGTCTCGCCACCGCTTCCAAACGCGCGCCTTCAAGCGTCGCACCGCGGGTGCGTTTAAATTCCTCATACCCTTCGCAATCCAGCAAGTAATAGTCCTTGGTGTAGACGTTGCGCAGGGCCATGCTCGATTCGGCCGGCTGCAGGCCGGCAAACGGGCCGGCTTCCCTCATTTTGATCAGGAGTTCACCGGCGTAACCCGGGATCACTTCGTAAAATTCGATGAGGTCACGGTAACGAAACAGAAATTCGGACGCCCCAAGAAAGTTCTGCCTCGACCAGAAGTAGCCGTCTACCAGCACATAGGAGCCCTGGCCAGATGCGAGCCTGAGGTCATGCATCGTCCCCTGCCCATCCTGTTGCCCGTCGATGTGAATCAAGTCGTAGCGGTCACCAGGGAATCTATCCATTTTCGTGGAATCCCCGACGATGAAGTCGGCCCGGTACCCTTTAGCAACGTGACGAGCCCACCCGATTGCTCCCACCGAGCCGCCGAAGGTTGCCGAATCGAGATCTATGCCAACGTACCGGGCCGAGGGACTAGCGTCCAAAAACGCCAGCATCGAATACCCGAACCGGACGCCGATCTCGAGGATGCTCCGTGGCTGAAGTACCCGCGCGATCGCCCATTTGAGCCGGTAATACGGGATCCATTCCGGGAACAGGTGCCTGAGTGGATCATCCGGATACGCATTTTTCCGGAAATCGTATGCAGATTCGGTCGCTGCCTTGAGTATCTCTTCGATCATCGAATACATACTTTGTAAAACGCATGCTCAAAACGTCCAATATGGCCGAGAACTACGCCCCCTCAAGCGTCACGGTGCGTAAGTTCTCTGAAACGTTGGGGTTGACAGGACTGAAAAAGAACTGAATAGCGCCTTCGCGGGCGGTGGTTGCGAAGGCCGGCATGACGATCGTTTGGCGGGCGAACGCATCAGTCTACCTGCCGATGAACCAGGGAATGACGGTCATCGCGGTCTGGAGGAGAGCGATTTATGGAAGCGCTAAGTCGAATGAAGTCGAAGATGAATGAAGTCAATTACGTCGAAAATATTTCCCAGGTTCTAAAGGTACCGTTGGATGAAGTCCATAGCTACCTTCTGGGGAAACCTTTCACGGATTCACGTCGAGGTTGGTACCTGATGGACGTTGCTCAAATCTTGAAGTTGCTCCCGTCTCCTCCGGCCAGACTTTTGGATTTAGGCATCGGTTCGGGATGGACATCTAAGATTTTTGCGCAATCCGGATATTCTGTGGTTGGCCTTGATATAGCCCCAGCCATGATCGACCTGGCGGTGATCAATTGTCGAGAACTGGCGAATGTGGATCTCTACGTTTGTGACTACGAAGCGGAAATTAGCCACGGCAAGTTTGGCTGCGCAGTCATCTATGACGCGTTGCATCACTCAACCGATGAAGACAGGCTCCTCAAAAACATCTATGACTCGCTGGAGGATGGTGGTGTCCTTATCACGGCTGAACCGGGATGCGGCCATTCAAAGACCCCCGAGGCGGTCGCCGCCGTCAGAGACTACGGAACCACCGAAAGAGACATGGAATTCAGTCTTCAGAAGGCGGTAATGAAGAGGGCAGGGTTTTCACAAGTCAGGCAGTTTCATCGGCTTAGTGAGTTGCCATTGGAGGATGTAAGTACGGAAGCGGGTAGCGCCCTGCAGTTGCAGCACTATGAAGCGCTGGATTTCAGTACGAAAAAGGGAGGGTTCACAAGTTTGGTTGTTGCGATCAAGTAGACGGTCCAGGCGTGAAAAGGCGCGGGTCCGAGAAAAACGCTTGCAAAGCAGCGATTTTCAAGTGCGGCCATTGCTCCTCTCCGCGTACCTGCTACAAACTTCGCGTTTTGCGGTGGATCGCCCCGGGATGCAGTAGCAAGCTGGATTGAGTGGGTTCGGTCAACGCAGCGCTCAGTCGCAACGAGCGTGCTCCCTGATGAGCCGATAAAGCTGGAGCACCTTGCGAGCGGTTGCCTCCCAGCTGAAATACAGGGCATGGTTTACTCCCTTTTCAGAAAGGGCCAGCTGGAGACCTGGGGACCGCTCAAGAGCCAGCATGTGGCTCGCCAGCTCCGTTGCGTCGCTCCGTTCGCACCAGAGAACGGCATCGCCACCGACTTCAGGCAGACTGGTGTTGCGGGTGCTGATCACCGGGCAGCCCTGGCTCATGGCTTCAATGAGCGGGAGTCCGAATCCCTCGTAATGGCTCGTAAACAGGAGGGCAAAACTTTCACGGTACAATTTCTGAAGGCGCTCCTCGTCGACGTAGCCTTCGTAACGGACCATCCCCTCTTTCTTGAGGGATTTGATCCGCGCCCGGGTACCTTCCGACTTCCAACCGGTGCCCCCGGCAATGGCCAGGGGTCGTCGAACGTGCGATTGCTGCCAATAAAGCTCAATCGCGTCCAGCAGAAGGTCGTAGTTCTTTCGTGGCTCAATCGAGCCTACGGCAAGCCAGGGGCCGGTCACGGCTCGCGCCCTGGACCGCTCCAAGGGGGGGAACCGCGACGCAAGCAACGCCACGACAGTTTGAATGCCGCGACGCTCACAAACTCCAGGAAACAACCGTTCGAACTCGAGCCGGGAATATTCCGAGATAAACACCAAACCCGCCGCCCGGTTGAGGGCGTCCAGCGTGCCCTTCTGGCAAACCAGACGGTTTACTTCCGTGGTGAATTCCGGGCAAACCCAGAAGCTGACATCATAAACCGTGTACACCAGTCTGGCCGGCCCTGCTACCGGCGCCTGGAAACAGTTTGCGTGCACGATATCGGGCTCCCCCGGCAACGTGCGCCTGCCACCGGCAACTTCCGCCCAGAACTCACGCGCTTCGGCCACCGAGTACCTGGCCATCGGTTCTTCAACGTTGGCTGCATGGATGTGGGTGCCCGCTTTGATCTCCGGATTCAGCCAGGTGCCAAAATGGTGCAGCAACAGAAACCGGTGCTCCGGGGCGACCTCGACCAGTGCCCTCGCCAGGAGGTCAGCCACCCAGCCGCACCCGGCTTTCGGGCTGCAGGTCTGCGCAACGTCAAAGGCGATCTTCATTCATGCCCCGGAATCATGAGGAGCGTAACCGTTGCCAGAAGTGCCTGGCCCAACCCGAGAGCATTTCCACGGTCGAACCCGAAATCCGTTTATTCCAGCGCAGGTCGGCAAGCAGGCACCGGGCGGCGGTCAGCAAGATAAAAACCAACTCATGGCGCGACCGGTCGACCCGCTGTTCAGTCTGTATGTGCGCGTAGTTTGAAAGCCAACGTACCGGGACGTACCCGAGGCGTTCCACCAGGATGTCGTTGATGTCTTCATGACAGCGGAGGCGCAGGGCTACCGTCTTGGCCGCCTCATGAAGGCGCGTGGCCGCAAAAAACTCAGGCACGTATAGGAACTTCGCTCCGCGCTGGGCCCAGCGTATCCAAAGCTCGTAGTCGACGCAGTATTTGTGAGCCTCCGCCAACGGGCCGAACTTTTCGACGGTGCGGCGGCGGAAGAAGGCCGCGGGCTGGCTGATGATGCAATGCTCCAGCAGCCGTTCAAACGACCAGGCTTCGGTGGGGTACTCATCGATGGCGCGGCCCCCGGCGTCCACGTGGTGCGCCCGGCCGTAGATGACGTCGACCTCCGGGTGTGCCTCAAAAAGGGCGATCACCCTCGACAGGGTGCCGGGGTAGTAAACGTCATCGGAATTGAGCCAGCCGAGGAGGTCGCCCCGCGCGCGTGCGAAACCTTTGTTGATCGCGTCGGCCGTGCCGTGATCCCGCTCGCTGCAGAACCAGAGCCGGTCGCCGTACGAGCGCAGCACCTCCAGCGTCTCGTCCGTGCTGCCGCCGTCAATGACGAGGTACTCCAGACCCGGGATGTTCTGGCCAAGCACGCTCTCCACGGTGGCACGGATGTACCTGCCCTGGTTGTAGGATGGGGTCACCACGCTGAAGGACGGGCTCATACGCGGTCCCGAAGAAAGCGATACGCACGTCCGGCCAATGCGCGGCCGGCCGTCAGCTGGCGCGCCCGCCACCGCCCGAGCCGGTGCGCGACCTTTGGTGAATCCGTGTGACGTTCCCCCTTATTTGCCGCCTCAACAAGGGCGCCGGTTAATCGGGACAGCTCGGTGGAAAAGGAAAATTCGGCGATCCGGCGCCTGCCTTTTTCGCGCAGGACCTGTTGCAGCTCCGGCGAGCGGGTAAGACGGCACATCGCCTCCGCCAGCAGCAGCGGCTTACGAGGATCCACCGTCAAGGCGGCGTCCCCGACAACTTCGCCAAGGCTGCCGCTTTCCGAAGCGATCACCGGCACGTCGAAACGCATCGCCTCCAATGGCGGGATGCCAAATCCTTCATGCAACGAGGGAAAAACCAGTGCAGACGCTGCGCCGAAAACCCGGCCCAACTCCGCTTCCGGGATATGGCCTGAAAACTCGATATGGCCGGCAATTCCCAGGGTCTCACCCAGAAGTTGTAATTGCTCCTGCCGCTCGGAATCACTGCCCGTCAGGACCAGGCGCCACGCCTCCGGGCCCAACTCACGCACGTACAATTGATACGCCAGGAGCAGAACTTCATGGTTCTTGTGGGGCCAGAAATTCGCCGGATAGAAGAAATACCCCGGCGGTTCCGCCGGCCCCGGCAGGTGCACGGCTCCAAAACGGTCGTGGATGGGCAGGTAAGTCCGGAAGATCTTCTCACGGGGCACCTTATAGTGCTCCTGCAACTGGCGGCCGGTGAAGTCGGAGATGACTTGAAACCGGTCAGCCGAGATCACCATCTGCGAGAAGTAGCGTTCCCGCCATTCTATTTCCTGGTACGGCAAAGACGCCGGGTAGTCCCGGTGAAGCAAGTCTACTACCATGGAGACAGTCGGCAGCCCGGAGTGCGGGAAGCGTACCATGCCGAACGGCGCATAAAAGACGTCAAACCGGCGCCCGCGAAAAAATGCCTCCGGCAAATCCCCTTGCGCGCCCGGATGATCAAGGCAAAGGTTCTCCGCTTTAGCCCCCAGCCAGGCGAGGGCCTCTTTTTCCGTAGATGAATTGGTAATCAGGAAAAGGGAGAACCGCGGCCGGCGGCTACTCGCTAACCCCTTGAGGAATTCCGCGATGGCCGGCTTAACGCCGCCGTTGGCGCCGCCGGGCCTGAGTGGAGTCAAATCAACGATCAGTTGGACTGCATTCCCCTTAAACATCGTACACGACTCTCACAAGCCTGAAGCCCGAAGCGCTTCAGGACGAGCCAAATGAATGGCCCAAGCGACTCTTGGCATTCTGTCAGCGTGGCGTCAAGCCCGCGCTCATTCGCGGGCAGCGATCCCACCCTGAGTACAGGTCTGACGGTGGAGAGAGGTGTTGGCTTCTCGAGCGAGCAACCCGCGCAGGAAGACCAGCCGGACCGCTAGTTTTTCGACCGCGTCAAGGTGCGCACGTAAAACCTCGGGGGTCAAGGCGGTATTGGGCAAGCCGCCAGGTAAATCGGTTCCATCATCGTGCTGGCCGCCTTTTCCTTCGATGGCCAAGCGCCGTTGCTCGGCCAGGATGGTACGTTCGAGCGACTGGCGGATCGCCGGAATCAAACGGACGAGTTCGTCGACCTCCGCCGTCGCCGCCAAGAGATCCCGGTGCTTACGCTGCCGGCCCGTTAACCAGCCCAAAACCGCCAGGGGGCCGCGGGACGAAAGCCCCTTAAGGTTATCCAGACATTGATTGCAGGTGCCGATGACGAGCATGCGCCACTGCTCAGAGGCAAGGGCATAGGCCTGCTCGCTTTCGTTTCGCAGGATGATCTGCTCTTGTAATGCCTGCTCGCTTTCCTGGCGCCGGCTGATTTGCTCTCGCAGTTCGACGTCAGCCTTTCCCAGCAGCGCCAGCCGGTCACTGGCATCGCGCTCAAGCTGAATCAACTTGGATCCGGCTTGCTCCAGCAGCGCCAGCCGGTCACTGGCCTCACGTTCGAGCTCGATCAGCCTGGACTCGGCCTCATGCAGGAGCTGCAGACGCGCATCGGCGTCGTGCTCACGAGCCCTGCAGTGCTCATGCAGCGCTCGATTTGTATCAAACAAGGTGATCAACGCCGCCGCGACCGGGGGCGGCTCCGGCTTTGCCTGAGAACGGGTGCCGGAAGGACCCGCAGCGGCGGAAAGGGTTATATCGTGCTGCGGGAAAGCCGAGGGCTGTTCAGTGATCGCGGCATAACCGGCGGCATCAAGGAGAGCGCGAAGGGCAGGGGCCGGAAACAGAAACAGGTGCTCGTCCGGCATCAGCATCTTCAAAAAAGGGTGATCACTCGTCCGTAACGCCTCGTAGCTGGCGCCCGCCGGGATGAGCGGCGTCTGTAACAGGATCCGGCCGTCCCCCTTGAGGACCTTGCGGCAGAGTTGCAGCGTGCCGAGCGGATCCTCCAGATGTTCCAGCACATCGAACGCGAGCACCAGGTCGTACGTTCGCGGATCGATCTTCTGATGCGACAATTGTCCCACGAATACCGGGATCTCGTAATGACGACGGGCAAAGTCGGCCAGCCAGGGGCTCAGCTCAAGCCCCGCCGCATCGAAGCCGGCTTGGCGCAGCAGGTACACAAAGCCACCGTGCCCGCAGCCGAGCTCAAGAGCCTTCCCCGAACTCAGACCGAGATCATAGACCAAACGGAGCCAGTGCGGGTATCGGTCGATGAAGTCGGTATGCGCCCGCGTCCGGAGGTCCGGAAGTCCAAGCTGGTCCCTCTGGTGTTCAAACCAGTAATTCCTGCCGTAAAAGTCCTCCTCTTCATCTTCGACCTTGTCGTACCGGCGCCGGACGCGACCCTCAGAAAGGAGGGTGCGACATCGGCTGCATTGCCGGTAGCCCGGCGCGAAATCCTGCAGGTCGGCGAAGCCGCACCAGCAAGGTAGCGGAAAACTTTCTAGCACCTAATTATAGTCTGGTGATTACCCGGATTTGCAATCGAATCCTCTTTCACCCACGATTCTGCACTTCGGTCCGAACGGTTTGTGACCAGGAAAATCGTCGCTGCCGCCTGCCGGATTGCGGCCGGCCACTCACGGAACGACATGCCCATGAGTTCGTTTTCCAACAACGGTGTATAATTGTTCGATCTTACCATTATACATTTGCGTATGATACTTGACCTGGACATCTTCGAATCCAAGTACACCGAGAGCGCGCATGGCCCACCCGGGACGGACATCCCACCAAGCGTCTTTCGGCTCGACCGTTGTTGAGTCTGGAAGAAAGCCAAGGACTGGTTCCGTCGCCGCCTGGCCTTGGGCACGCAGGGGCTCGGTGATGATCGCCGTATGCTTAGCTAATCTGAGTCCGCTCTGCAGCGCAAGGAACGGGTCTCTTAAATGAATCAGAATTGAGCCGTAAACTACAATGTCCACAGGCCCAATCGCGCCGGGAATAGCATAAACGTTTCCATATACAACCTGTGCCTTTGAATTGAAAAGCCCGTGTGCAAACCAGTAGGCGTTATTAAGTCTTCGAATAATCGCCTTCCTTTCCTCGGATATATGTTCGAAGTCCGCCCACTTCGCAAAGGGAACCATGTCCCAACTTCCGCACTCATCAAGATCAAAAGAGACAATTTCTGCCCCTTGTTGTTCCATATAGAAGCTCAGCGCTCCGCCGGCGCAACCTACATCTAACACACGGTTTCCTTCAAAGTCTACACCGCCAAGGTAACTTCTGAGATCATGCAGATACCAACTGCCGTCGATCCTCCCGAGGCGCGGAAGGTCAATCGTGTGGTAAAAATAACAGTCGTTTAAGTCGAGTACGCGACGCGGTTCAGCATAAATTGACATAACACCCTGATAGTCGGGTTAACAGGATCCTCAAACGGCGTTTATCCTCAGCACATCTTACGTCCTTGAGCAAGGTTCCAGCGAGATAGACGCACGCAACGGTTTGCCGCGCAGGCTTGGACCTTCAAGGTGATGAAGGAGAAGGAGTTGAAATTTGGCTGGGCCTCGCCCTCTTGGCCGAAGCGTCGGCGCCAGAAAACGCCCCTGGTTATAAGACGGAACAATGGCGCTGGTACGGGTTAAGACGACGAAAAATGAGCTTTCCAGAACCGGCTGAAAAGCCTAAGCGAAAAGGGGGGTGCACGAAAAGGCTGGCAAGAACGCCGGTCGTCGTGAGAAAAGGGGATTACCGATAATTTCCATAACAAAATCGCCGCTTAGCCCGGAGCACGCCATGGCATTCCCACTGAGAATCATTCGAAAAAACCGCGTTTCCGCGGCTTGCGTCTGCGCCTTGCTGGCCGGCTTGATATTCGCGGGCCAGGCGATGGCTTCGCTCGCCCGGACGATGAGCCTGGAGCAAATCTGCAAATCTGCAGAAATCATCGCCGACGTCACGGTTCAGAACGTGCAATCCTATTGGGCAACGCCAGCCGGGACAAAGGCAATCCGGACCCGCGTAAGTTTTCTCGTTCTTAAAAGCATCAAAGGGAATCCCGGCGGGAGCCTCACGCTTGATTTCCTTGGGGGCGAGATCGACGGGCGCGGGCTGAAGGTACCCGATGTGCCGCAGTTTTCACCCGGGGAACGCTACATCCTCTTTTGTGCGGGACCCGGCAAGGCGTTGGTCTGTCCGGTGCTGGGCCTTACTCAAGGGGCCATGCGCGTCGTGCACGACAATGAGAGCAATGTGGATCGCGTGTATCGACACTGGGGCCAGCCGGTCAACGGGACTGAAAAGTTCGAAACCAGGGTACCGGCCATGACGGGAGTGACCACCCGAGACTACCTGCGTTCGGCGGATACGGTTGACCAGTTCCTGGAACGGGTGCGGCAGGCCGCGAGCCAATAGATTATTCCCATGAAGCGGCTTTTTCTCATCGCCCTGGCGGTTTCGGCAGCGCTGGCCTGTCCGGTAGAAGGATACGTCCTCGAGGACATCGTCTGGGCCACGCCGAACCCGACCATCTACGATAACCTGACGGCTTCCGAGGCGAAACTCGGGGCCAACCTCGCCACCTTCCCCCTGCAGGATGGGTCGTTGAGCTACGACCAGGTCTTCGACAACGCTGTGGCTGACTGGAATTCTTACCTGCAGAACCTGCAGATTCAGGCGGTTGACGGAACCGATCCGAACGGGACCAACTCGAGCAACAGCCTGTCTGAAGCGGGTTTCGCATCATCGGCCAGCGGCAGCGATTTGAGCGGTGATATCCTGGCCGTCACGGAAATCTATTACTACCCGGGCAACCCGAGCACCTTTGCGCCGACGGACATCGTTTTCAACACCGCTTACGTCTGGAATTCGTATCGCGGACCGCTCCAGACTCCGGCCATCGACCTGCGGCGGGTGGCGCTGCACGAGTTGGGGCATTTCATCGGCCTGGGCCACCCGGACCAGGCGGGCCAAACCGTGAATGCGATCATGAATTCGGTGATCAGCAACACCGATGACCTGACCGCAGACGACATTGCGGGCGGCCAATCCCTTTATGGCGCCAGAACTTCCGTAACCCCTTCCCTTCCTTCTGCGCCCGCCGACACGCAGCCATTCGTTTCCCGGGCCGGCGATTTTAACGGCGACGGCAAACAGGACCTGCTGCTGAGGAATTCCGGTGACAGCTCAGTTGCGGTCTGGATTATGGCCGGGCTCGCGATCAACGGCTACGGCGTCATCCCGGTAGCCACATTTCCGTATCGCGTCTTTGGTTTCGCGGACCTGAACGGCGACGGCAAGAGCGACGTGGTATGGCAAAGCCTGGTCGATGCTTCCGTCACCATCTGGTTCATGAACGGCGCCCAGCTGCTCTCGTCGGTCAGCGTTAACCCGCCGGCACCCGGTTACAATCTGGCGGCGGTCGGCGACCTGGACGGAGACGGCCTGGCCGACCTGGTCTGGCGGAACCTGAGTACGGGGGACACGGTCGTGATGCGAAATACGGGCCTCGTGAGTGGCCAACTCTCGTTTACCCAGACCTATGCGCAAAATGTCGGGACCCAACAACGGCTCATCGCAGCGGCGAACCTGACCGGCGAAGGCGGCACCCGCGTTGAACTCGTCTGGCAAGCGCAGGACGGCAGCGTGAGCGCCTGGTTTTTCAACAACGCTTCATCCGTCTCGCCGGTCGCTTTCGGGCAGGCGAGCGCCGGCGCGGGTGCCACGCTCCAGGGCGTGGCGGATCTGAACGGAGACGGCAAGGACGACCTTCTCTGGCTCGACCCCAGCGGGCGATTGGTCTCCGTCTGGTACATGAACGGGACCGGCGCGCCGGTCCGGGCTGCCTTTCAGGCGGTGCCGGCCTCGTTGACGTTCGCGGGCGCAGCCAACGTCAACGGCAACGGCACGCCGGCGGAAGTGTTCTGGAAGGACGCGCAGACCGGAGCGCTGACGCCGTCATTGCTTAATCATCCGCCTCAGCCGGTTTACCAGCCGACAAAACCGGCAGTGAGCCCGCTCTGGACCATCCAGCCGCAGCACCAATAAGGCAAGGCAGGCAAAGGGTCCGGTGATTTCCGAACCGTTCCCCCCCTTTCTCCCTTTGGTCCGAAAGGTTACAAGGTAAACCCGGCCTCGTGCGCGTCGCGCGCAAACATCTTCACGGTGTCGAGCGAGAGGTCGGTCAGGTCGGTGCCGATCATTTTAATGGCCTTGTTGAGGATGTCGTGCGGCACGGTGACGATGTCGCAGTCGCATTCCTCGGCCTGGATGATGTTGAGCACCTCCCGGACGCTTGCCCAGAGGAGCTCGGCTTTGGGAAGGTGGCTTAACAACGATTTGCTGGCCCGCATGATCGGGTCGGGATGCCGCCCGGTGTCCGCGATGCGCCCGGCAAAAACGGAAACCACCGCCGCAACGTCAGGATTCAACACCGCCGCGACGTGCCGGACCTGGTCCAAAGTCAGGATGGCGGTGATGTTCAGCTGAACCTCCAGGGCGGCCAGTTCCTTGATCAGGGGAATCGCAGATTCGCCGTGCGAATTGGTGATCGGGATTTTGACGAAGACGTTGTGCTGCCAGTCACGGATCTTCAGTGCCTGGCGCCGCATTTCCGGGAATTCATCCGAAAAAACCTCGAACGAAATCGGTTTGGTTTGGACGCTTTGCAGAATTTCTTTCGCGAAACTCTCGTAGTCTTTAACCCCCGCCTTGCGCATCAGCGTCGGATTAGTGGTAAGTCCTTTGATGACCGGATTGCGGTAGAGGTCGAGCATGCCCGCGAGGTCGGCACCGTCGGCAAAGATCTTTACGGAAAGGTAGTCGAGCGTTTTCATCTGGCGGAAGTTGGCATCGTAAGTAATCGCGCTGCGTCCAAAAGGCTGCCGGCCCGGAGATCCGGTGCCTCCCGCAACGGTTCGTCGTAATTCCAATCAATAAAAATGGTTTGGCAACCGGCCCGTTTTCCGCAGTCGACGTCACGCCACCGGTCGCCCACCATGAACGAGCTGGCAAGATCGATTTCCAGTTCCCGCGCCGCCTCGAGAAGCATCCCCGGCCTGGGCTTACGGCACCCGCATGGTTCGCCATACTTTTCGCCCGCATGATAACAGACCTTGACGAGGTCGATCGGCAAACGGCGGCACATCTCGGCATGGATCAGTTCAACCGTCGCCCGGTCCAGCGTGCCTCGCCCGACGTCGGGTTGGTTGGTCACCACCACCAGCAGAAAGCCGGCCGCCCTCAGCCGTGAACACGCTTCGGGCACCCCCGGCAGCAGGTCGAACTCCGCCGATGAGCGGGGCGGGTACGGCTTGGAGTCAACCACGACGGGACGGTTAATTACGCCGTCACGGTCGAGGAAGACAGCGCGGCGTGCCGGGTGTCGAGTGCCGGGTGTCGAGTAACGGAACTGGTCTTCCCGCCGTGTGCCCTTAATCTGTGTCAATCTGTGTAATCTGTGGATGTTTCCTCTTTTCTGCGTTCTCTGCGTGTTCTGCGGATGATTTAATCTTCCCGCCGTGTTCCGCCGTGTTCGCCGTGTGAACTCTTACGTTGTGCCCGCCACCCCCGCTGCGGCCGCCGTGTGAGCGGATTATTTCGTCGATTCCCATTTGGTCTGTTGAACCTTCAGCTTCGGGTGCGAGACAAACAGGTGCCAGAGCACGGCCTGAAAGGCCTCGGAATGGGGCGTGACGTTTTGAGGGTTGACGGTTGGGATGACGCAACAGGCATCGGCGACCTGGGCGGTGTAGCCGCCGTCCCGGCCTACGATGCCGAGAATTTTGGCGCCTACCTTTTCGGCGTAAAGAAGCGCCGAGACCAGGTTCGGGCTCACGTTTTTCTCAATGTTACCGCCTCCGACGGAAAACACCATCACGGCATCCTCAGGCCTGAGCCGGCTTCCACGCAGCCATTCCACGAACACTGACGCCCAGCCTTCGTCGTTGGTGCGCGCGGTCAGTTCTGAAACGTTATCGGTCGGAGCGTAGGCCTCGATGTCCGCGATTTTGCGGAAATCGTTGACGGCATGCGACGCATTGGCGGCGCTGCCCCCTACCCCGAGAAAGAACAACCGGCCGCCGCGCGACCGCACCTCGTGCAGATGATCGACCATCGACTCGAGGATTGCGGGATCAATTCGGGATACGATCTCGGCCGTTTCGGCGAGATGCTGAGCGCTGTAAGTACTCATAGGAGAGAATGCCACGAGAAGAATGCCACAAATGACTGACTTCCGATCTGGGCCATTCCCGACACTCTCCGGCCCGTGGTATCGGGTCAATGGCACGAATAACGGAATATGGAAACAAAAGAATGCCGCGATTGAGCTGTTTTTTTACTTCTCCTTATCCGTGTGGTTTTCGGGAAGGAGGTTGCAAGCAGGTTCTCTTCCATTTGTGGCATTTTTCCGCTTGTGGCATTTGTGGCATTTTCTTATTTCCGGAGGAGCTCGTTGAGTTCGGCCAGGCCTGCGGGCGAGCCGATCTCGTAAAAGCGTTGACGCACTTCGTATCCGGCGAGCCGGCCGCGCCGGGACAGGTCTTCGAGCGGTTCGGCCAGATCGAAGGGCTGCTCCGCGTCGTAGGGATCGAAGATTGGGGCGGTGAGCACCATCAGCCCGTAATCGATGTGTTGCATCTGGGGAAGCTTTGCCCGTTTGCTGTAAAGTTTGATGCGCCCGTCTTCCCACCAGACGTTGCTTTTATCCCAGGCATCAGCGTTAGCGAAAACGGTCATCAGCGCCGGCTGGTTCGCCGTGCGGAACGCGTTGACGACGGCTTGGTAATCGACCGGCAGGTAGGAATCGCCGTAAAGGACCAGGAAACCTTCTCCGAGGAGCGGCAGCGCGCGCTTCAGGGCACCTCCCGTGCCGAGCAGTTTCGGCCCATCAAACGAGTAATGCAGCCGCACATCCCAGGCGGAACCGTCGCCATAACGGTCGCGGATCATTTCTCCGAGGTGTCCCACGCAGAGAACCAGGTCGGTCAGGCCGTACCGGCGCAGAAGCGCAATCTGATGGTCCAGAAACGGTTTTCCGGCCACTTCAACCAGGGACTTGGGAATTTTCTCCGTGATGGGACGCAGGCGGGTGGCGAGCCCGCCGGCCAGGATCACGACCGCCATTGCGTTCGGCATGTGCATCCCGCGCTCAGCAGTTTCGGTCTGAACCAGCTCATGACTGAACCACGATCTTGGTGCCTTCGAAATCGAACCGGAAGCGGACCTCGGTCAGGCCTTTCTCGCGCATGGCATGGCGCAGCCGGGATTTGTCCTCGGTGTAAAACATCAGAAAACCACCGCCGCCGGCGCCGATCAGTTTGCCGCCGAGCGCGCCGTTGGCCAGGGCGTGATCGTACCATTCGTTGATGTGCTGGTTGGACATGCTGCCGGAGCGTTCTTTCTTGCGTTGCCAGTGCACGTCCATCAGGCGTGCAAACTCGTGCAGGTCGCCGGCCTCCAACGCCCGTTGGCTCTGTCTGCCCAGGTCCTTGACGAAATGCAGGTTTTCAATCATCGCCTTGTCGGCCACCAGGCTTTTCTGTTTCTGCTCTTGCAGGATTGAGGAAGCCGACCGCGAGTAGCCGGTGAAGAAAAGCAAAAGGTTGTCCTCGAGGTTGAACAGCGTTTCCTCAGTGATCTTGAGCGGCCATGCGTCCACCCGGCCGTCCGGCATGAATTTGAAGCAGGTAATCCCGCCATAAGCCGCGATATACTGGTCTTGTTTGCCGATCGGTTCGCCCAAGCGGTTGATTTCGATTTCACAAGCTTGTTCCGCAAGCTCGGCCGGGTGCACCAGGTGTTTCTTGACGGCGTGCAACGCCTTCAGCAGTGCGGTGGTGAAGCTGCCGGATGATCCCAACCCCGTACCGGCCGGGATGTCAGCCATCGACGTGATCTCGAGGTACGGCCCCTCAACCCCCACCGTTTTCATCGCTTCGCGGATGATCGGGTGCTCCACCTGATCGGCCGACTTGACCCGTTCCAGCTTGGAATACTTGACGATCAACTCGTCAACAAAAGTCTGGTGTAACGTAATGTAAACGTACTTGTCGATGGCCGCGGCGACCAGAAAACCGGAATGCTCCTCGTAATAGGAGGGCAGGTCGGTGCCGCCGCCGCCCAGGGAAATGCGCAGAGGAGAGCGAGTGATGATCATGGAACGGGTAACGAGTAAAATGCCACCAATGCCACAAGCGGAAAAATGCCACAAATGAGGAGATGCCGATGCCGTCGTGAGGTGCCCTCTGAATCTGTGTAATCTGCGTAATCTGTGGATGTTTTATCTGTAGCCGCTTTTGCGGTAAATCTCTTCAACGATTTCCAGGGTACGGATGCCCTCGGTCAGACCAGGGCTGGGCGGCCGGTCGTGTTCGATATCTTTCAGAAACTCCTGCAGCTCGATGTGCCAGGACTGATCTCCCCGCGGGAACTCGTAGATGATGGTTTCCGGCGGCCCCATCTCGGGCAGCATCCGGTAATGGTAAAGCCGCTCAAGGCCGTAGCTGCCGCCAAGCCCTTCCACGTGAAACTTGGCCCGTTGAAAATACAACTCGAACGAAAAAAGATTTTTCCACTCGGT
>JAFBAP010000076.1 GCA_019247695.1 Verrucomicrobiota bacterium
AGAATCATCCGCAGAACACGCAGAAAAAAGATTACCAGCCCCGGCGCCTCTTCATTTGTGGCATTCTCTGCCGCTTCGAACTCCGAACCCTTTCCTCTTCCCGCCGTGGTCGCCGTGGCCCGCCGTGTTCGCCGTGTGAACTCTTACGTGGTGCCCGTGGTGTGACCGTGTGAACTCTTACGTTGTGCCCGCCAACCCCGCCGTGTGACCGAACTCCGAACTCCGGCCGACACCAGTTTCGGTTGATTCTTACGTGGATTCGTCGCAGTTTTGCACGGCCAGTTCCCCTCCGCCATGAACAGGATCATTTGGTTATTGCTGAGCATTTTCGCGTATCTCACTTGTCCGCTGTTTGCATGGACGAACGGCGAGCTACTCATCTGGATGGATTCCGATCGTGCTCAGGCCGTGGCCCCGATCGCTCAAAAGTTTGAGGAAGACCTCGGTATCAAGGTCAGGATTGAAGCGCCTGAGAAGGTCACCGACAATTTTCCCATCGCCGCCCAGCGCAAGAAGGGTCCCGACGTGGTGATCTGGGCACACGACAAGGTCGGGGAATGGGCGGACGGCGGTCTGATCGCCCCGATCGAAGTCAGTGACGAGTACAAGGCCAAATTCCTCCCGCAAGCCTGGGACGCCGTGACCCACGACAACCAGCTTTGGGGTTACCCGCTGAGCTTTGAGGTGGTCGGCCTGATTTACAACAAGCAACTCATCAACGGTGTGCCGCCCAGCCAACTGCCGGACCTGCAGTCCTTTAACGAGCAATTCAAACGCGCCCATCCCGACAAATCGAGCATCCTCTGGCAGTACAGCAGTCCTTTTTATTCGTGGGGCATCCTGGCCAGCGCGGGAGCGTACATCTTCGCCAAGACGCCCGAGGGTTACGACATTCATAATGTCGGCGTGGCCACCCCGGGCGCCGTGGAAGCCCTGACGCAGATCATCGACCTGGTGCACGCCGGGATTTTACCCAAGGGCATGGCGGATAACTCCATGGCCAAGGAGTTGATGGCTCAAGGCAAGCTCGCCATGATGATCTCGGGTCCATGGGACTGGCCTGACCTCATCAAAAAAGGAATCGATTTTGGGGTGGCACCCGTTCCCGGCATGAATAACAAGCCCGGGCGCGCCTTCATCGGCGTGTCGGTCGCCTATATGGATCGCAGTACACCGAATCGGGACCTGGCCCGGGAATTCCTGGAAGACTACTTTGTCACGGACGCCGCTCTAGGGCTCGCCAATGAAGCAAAGCCGCTCGGGCTGCCGGCATTGAAAACCATGTACGAAAAGCTCGCCCAGGACAATCCGCTGATCCGGGACCTTAAAACCTGTTCGGATGCCGGCGAGGTAATGCCGAACATTCCACAGATGGGCCGGTTTTGGAGTTCGCTGGGTTCGGCCCTGGAAGTTGCCACCAATGGCCAGGCCCCGCCGCAGGTCGCACTCCAAAAAGCCGCGGAAAACATGTCGCGATAACCAACCGGCGAAGCTCCACCGCCGGCGGGCGGCCATCCTTCGCCTCTGCCTCTTTTTTTATGAAAGCCATCGTCTACGACGCGCCCCGTAATTTTTCCTATCGAGACACGGCCGAGCCGAAGATCGAACCGGATGAAGTGCTGATTCGGGTCCACGCCTGCGGCTTATGCGGTACCGACCTTCACGTCCATGAAGGAGAATTCGGCCCGCGTTTCCCTTTGATCCCGGGCCACGAGTTCACCGGCGAACTCGTCGAAATCGGCAGCGAGATATCCGGATTCAAAACCGGCCAACGGGTAGTCGCCAACAGTAATCTGGCCTGCGGGTACTGCTTTTACTGCCGGCGCGGGGACTTCTTGTATTGCGAGAATCTGAGCTGTTACGGCATCAACCATCACGGCGGCTTCGCCGAGTACGTCAAAATCAAGGCCAACCGGCTTTTCGTGATCGACCGGCTTAGTGCCCGTGAGGCAGTCATGGTTGAGCCTACCGCCTGCGCGTTGCACGGCACCGAGGTCCTGGATGCCAAGCCGGGCAGTGACGTGCTGCTTTTTGGGGCGGGCCCGACCGGCCAGGTACTGGCGCAACTGGTCAGGCTTAACGGAGCCGCCCGGCTCGTCGTCGCCGCGCCGCCCGGCCCGAAGCTTGACCTGGCCGCGCGACTCGGTGCCGATGAAGTCGTGCCGGTGAATCGGCACGACCCGGAAGCGCATCGCCGGCAGCTGCAGGCGCTGAGCCCCGGGGGATTCGATTACGTCATTGAGGCCACCGGAGCGCCCGCCATCTGCGAGGAGTCGCTGCGGTTCGTGCGTCGCGGCGGCACGCTGCTCGTGTACGGCGTTTACCCGGAGAAAGCTTCGGTTCGGTTTAACCCCTTTGACCTGTTCCGGGGCGAAATCAGCGTCAAAGGTTCGTTTGCGCAGATCCATAGTTTCCCCCGCGCCATTGCTTATCTGGAGAGCGGTAAGGTTAAGGTTAACGAGATCATTACCCAGGAGATTCCGTTGCCGGAGTACCAGCAGGCCCTCGACATGGCCTGGGCGCGAAAAGGCGTGAAAACGGCCATTGTGCCCGAATCGTAACGCAGGGCATTTAATGGACGCGCGCGCACGAACGAATGAATGAACCTCCGGCGGATCATGCCCGCCAGGGAGCCAAAGAAACACTTGCGGCCGGCAAAGGCCATGGTACAGATTCCGGCTCCTCCTGATGCTCGGGTGGTGAAATGGCAGACACGTACGTTTGAGGGGCGTATGCCGCAAGGCGTGGGGGTTCAAGTCCCCCCCCGAGCAGAGAGCGGAAAGGAGCAGATTTATGAGTGAAGCCACACTCGGCGGCCGGTTCACCTTCCCAGGCACCTCGTTGACAGTTCACCGCATCGGCTACGGCGCGATGCAACTTGCCGGCCCCGGTGTTTGGGGACCGCCAAAGGACCCGGACGGCGCCATCACCCTTCTTCGAGAAGCCATCGCAGCCGGCGTTAACCATATTGACACGTCGGACTTTTACGGCCCGCACGTCACCAACCAAGTCATCCGGCAGGCTCTGCACCCGTATCCGGCGGGGCTGGTGATCGTCACCAAAGTGGGAGCCCGCCGCCCGCCTGACCGTTCATGGCAGCCGGCCATCTCGCCCGAGGAACTGACCGCCGGCGTCCATGACAACCTGCGCAACCTGGGGCTGGACGCCCTGGATGTCGTCAACTACCGCACCATGGGGTCAGTCCATGGCCCAGCGGAGGGGTCCATCGCCGAACAGATAACGGCCCTGGCCGATCTAAAGCGTAAGGGGCTGATTCGCCACATCGGCCTGAGCAACGTTACGGCCGCCCAGATCGCCGAAGCGCAGGCGATTACCGACGTCGTGTGCGTGCAGAACAACTACAACCTGGCTCACCGCGACGACGACGCCCTGATCGACGACCTGGCCCGGCGGGGCATCCCGTACGTGCCGTTTTTCCCGCTCGGCGGGTTCACGCCGCTGCAGTCATCCACCTTGTCCACGGTTGCGGACCGGCTCGGGGCCAAACCGATGCAGGTCGCGCTGGCATGGCTGCTGCACCGGTCGCCCAACATCCTGTTGATCCCGGGCACGTCGTCGATCGTCCACCTCCGTGAGAACCTGGCCGCCGGCCGGTTAACCCTGTCGCCGCAAACCCTGACGGAGTTGGACGGGATCGCCGCAGCGGGCGCGGTATAGCACTGATTGCGGCACGCCCTCTGATCCCCTCTGCCGGAGTACAGAGAGAGCGGGCCGGCCGTGCAAAAGAGTCCGCGTGCTGGCCATTTTGGGGCGGCAACAGGCCCGCAATTCGCCCTGAATCCTAAGGGTGCCAGGTTGCGTACCAAAACTCAGGAAAGGCGCGGACCAACTCTTTGGGAGGCCCGGCTGCAGCTGAACCCGCAGGGATGCACCCGCTTAGCTAAACGATGAGTGAACCCGCCCGTCCGGCTTACCCGGCAAAGAGCTG